>NZ_JAPHWH010000029.1:0-20326 GCF_026241455.1 Bacillus sp. DHT2 | reverse complement strand
AGCTGCTTGAGGGAAAACCTCACGAGCAGTTCTTATGGGGAGGGGTTGGAAACGGGTCATAACTGATACCGCGCCAGTTCTTTACCCGACAAATTTTATTTAAAACGTGGAAGTCATTCTTTCAAATTCATCAGTGTAAAAAGATAAAACCAGAAAGATGGGAGTGCCATTTGTATGGACAATTGATTGCCATTCTACTCTGTTCTTCTATCATGTTTCAAATGCGGCAATTACTTCTTATGAAAAAGAAACGAGAACTGAGTGAGTATAAGACCATATATATGATTAAAGATTATTTTCTTCTTCTTTTCCAAGCTATACAGAAAGACACCCAAGAGCTATCAAAGGTTCTACTTCGTATGTTCAACCTCCTACAGCAAAACGGGCGAAAATCTCATCGATATGAGAAGAAAACAGTCTTTGATATATTAGGTGTCGTTTACAATTGTACCATGTCTGATAATCAAGCGGTTTAATTCAAAAAAGGAAACCCGTTAGGGTTTATTTCGTATGCAAATCTTTAAAGCATCTACATATAGACTTTCGAAAAAAAGAAACAATCTTGCTTATCATTGACGTTACATGAGCTTAGCTTGATGGCGATGTGGCGGTACCCCATTGCCATCAAGCTAAGATTTTAAAGTACCCCCTAAATGGAAATTTTGTGTTTTTTGTAGGACCGAAGTTCATTTTTATCGTTTTGGGGAAGAATGTGTTTCTGAACTTGATAGCGATGTGGTGCTACCCTTTATAGCATAAAATACGACTTCATTAGGAATCTACTATTATTCGCGTTCTTCTTCATATATTTGCACCAGAACCAGGAAACCGCCTTATTTTCGGATTTTTTTACTTTGTTTTACAAATTTTTAACATTTTTTACCTTTAATTTATACTAGTTTAATAACGTTTTGCTAAAATATTCTTGTATTTTACAATATATGCGAGGAGGATTTTTGTGATCAAAAAGATGTTGTGTAAAGTGAAAGGTCTTATTGGTTTTTTAGCAGTTTTCTTTTTAGTATTTACATCTTTTTCTTGGACTAGTTTTGCGGAAACAAAAGAAGAAAAAGCAGAGAAAGAATCGTCAGAGAAGAAGATTGTTTTTCCGGTGTTAAGTGATGTACACATTAAAAATAGTGGAACGGATGATACGTTTCGTTTTCAAAGAGCGCTGCAGCAATTAAACGCAGTAGCTCCAAGACAAGATGCTTTTGTAGTTGTTGGTGATTTTACAGACAGTGGCTCGACGCAGCAGTATGAACGTTTCTTCCAAACTTATAAGCAATATGGAAATCAAAATGCAACTGCTATGTATGCTTTAGGTAACCATGATTATTGGAACGGATTATTGGCACATGATGCACAGAAACGTTTTCTTAAAAAAACAGGAATGGAATCTATCTATTATCACAACGTTGTAAAAGGCTATCATTTTCTTGTGATGAGCCCGGAAAATGGAGTGACACATGGATATTATTCAGATACACAAATTAATTGGTTGAAGCAGGAATTAGTAAAAGCGAAGCAAGCTGATCCAAATAAGCCAATCTTTGTCTTTTTACATCAGCAAATTAAAGGAACAGTGTACGGGAGTCATGAATGGGGGACAAATGATAGTGCCAAAATTAATGAAGTCTTGAAAGAGTATCCACAAGCTGTAACGTTTTCTGGTCATTCTCATTATCCACTTGATGATCCAAGGTCAATTCACCAAAAAGACTTTACGTCTGTTGGTACATCATCAGTTAGTTATATGGAAGTGGAAAGCGGAAAAGTACAAGGAAATATTCCGCCGGGAGCTGAAACATTAAGCCAAGGTTTATTGGTAGAAGTAGACGATCAAAAGGTGACGATTCATCGCCGTGATTTTCATACGAACTCTTGGACAGGTGAGCCGTGGGTAGTTGAACTTCCAGCAAAGAAAGAATCTTTTAAGTATACAGAAGATCGTGATAAGGAAAAGCCGGCATTTTTACAAGATGCAAAGCTGAAATTTTCGAATATAACAGAGACATCTGTGACAGCGACATTTCCGCAAGCTGTAGATAATTTACTCGTTCACTCATACCGTTTGCAAGCAAAAGAGAAAGCAACAGGAAAGGTGAAAAACCAGCTTTTAGCCTTCTCCGAGTTCTACCGGGATCCGGTGCCTAAAGAGCTGACATTTACATTAGGTGGACTAGAGATTAATACGGAATATAACATAGAAGTAACAGTATTAGATTCATTTGGAAATGAAAGTAGTGCTCCTTTGCGCGAAGAATTTGAAACGAATACAGAAGTAATTGATCCGAATGCGAAAGTACCGAAAGCAGATGTATTCGATGTGAACTTTTTAGATGGTACTTTTAAAGATTATTCATCGTTTGGTGCAAATGGAAGTGTAAAAGGAAATATAGCAATTGAGTATGAGAAACCTTTAAAGAAACACGTAATGAAATTAAGTGGACGGAATAATACATATGGATATATTCCATTTTCAAATGAGCAAAAAGAAAAGCTAAAGGATTCCTTTACACTGGAAGCAGTGGTTTCTATGAATCAAATTCGCAATCAAGCAATCATGGAAAATACCGAAAGCGGTGGAATTGGATTTGAATCAACGGGTTCTGGTTATGTAGAATTATGGGCACATATTGGTGGCAGTTATAAACGTATTGGTGTACAGCTAGAAGCTAATAAAACATACCATCTAACAGGAACATATAATGGAAGTGAACTTGCAGTATATGTAGATGGAAAAAAAGTAAATAGTCAGCGAGTAACGGGGAAAGTGTATCATCCAAACGTACCATTTGCAATTGGAGCAGATCCAACAAGCTCTGGTAATGGTGATGTTCCATTAAATGGAAAAGTCGCACTTGCAAGACTATATAGTAAGGCACTAACGCCTTCTGAAGTGAAAGCGGCTTATAATGAGTTTAATAATCGGATAAAAATAGAAGAGATCGATAACTTATATGAAGAAATGAATAAGGTAAAAGAAACATTGGCAGGTACTTACGAATTTGGAGAGAAGCCTGGTCAATATTCACAAAAAGCGTTTGCCGCATTACAAAAAGCATATAACGGTGCAAAAGAAACATTTGAAAGAATGATGGTAACAAAAGAAGAAATCGTTACAATGTATCAATCGTTACAAACGGCGCATCAAACCTTTTTACATTCTAAAGTGGCAGAAGAAAAGCCACAAACGGCGAAAGAAAAACTTCAAGTAAAGATTAATAGAGCAAAAGATTTCTTAACAAAGATACAAGTAGGAACAGAGGTAGGGCAATACAAGAATGAACCAGTGAAAGCATTAGAGCAAAAAATACAAGTAGCCGAAGCAGCTGTACGTGATCAAAATATGACGGACCAACGTGCAGATAGTATGCAACGCACATTAGAGGATGCCACTGGGCTTGTTGAGAATAGTATAAACAAATAGGGTGGGGAAGAGGCTTGTCATGGACAAGTCTCTTTTGCGTGAGGATCATTCGAGACTTGAGGGGGCACGGCAAGAATTCGTTCTTTTTTGAGCCACTCATCATTAAGCTAAATAATAATAAAATACATTGTCACATTCATGTCACAATGTATTTGTATGATAGAAATACAAAAAAGGAGGTTTATAAGTATGAATAAAAAAATGAACAAGCTAGTCATTCCAATTTTGATGAGTTCAATATGTCTTACATTACCATCCCTGAGTTATGCGCAACAAAAGGATATTACAACAAAGGGACAAAACGTAGTTTCTCAATACAAAAATTTTACTTTTGATGTGAATCCTGAAACCGGTGAAATTTTTGTGGAAAAAGATGGTGTGAGAGAAAATGCTTCCTTACCACTACCGAAGAAAAAAATAACAAATCTAATAAAAAAACATGATTGTATATCTTGGAATTATCCAGATGACCAAATAGATGTGAAGATTGAAAAGAAAGAATCCTATTTAAGTATTAAGTTAAAATCTACTAAGTCTGAAGGAGCTAATGAATTTACATGGCCTAAAGTAAGTGCGGACAGCTATACGTTACCATTATGGGAAGGAAAAAATATACCTAGCAATGACCCAAGCTGGAAAGAATATTTAAAAGATCAAGACATGTCATTCATAGAACGTTTTTCTATGAGATTCTTTGCATTGAATAAATCTAAATATTCCATTATGTATATAGCTGACAATATGTATAATGATAATATTCATTTCACTGCTGATTCCGATATACAGTTTAGTTTTACACATCAATATCCTTCTATTAATAAGAATAAAGAATATGGATTCAGATTGTATCTAACTGACAAAAACCCTGTCTCGATGGCAAATATTTATAAAAATTATATAAAAGAACAGGGAGAATTTAAGACACTAGAAGAAAAAGCAAAAATAAATCCGAACATTAAAAAATTATATGGTGCTCCTCATATTTATTTTTGGGACCACAGTGGGATTTCAGTAGAAAATATCAAGTGGGATAAATTCACACAAAAAATGGATGAGACATTTACAAATTGGATTGCACAGTTGTTACAAGAAAATACGGAAGATGGCTCAAAAGATTTTGAAACTGTTATGCAAGAGATAAAGAATCAAAAAGCTATCGATAAAAGCCAGCAAAAAGTAATAGTTAATGCGATAAATCAGGTATTAAAATTAGAACAACTGTATAATAAAGATATTTTTAATAATCCATATATCGTAATAAATGAATTGTCGAAAAAAGGAATCCAAAACTTAAGTGAACAAGAACTATATACACTGAACAAAGGATTAATTAAGAGTAAGTTAACAGAGGCAGTGGATGAAGTAAGTAGATGGGAACAGAAAGAAACAACAGATGTTTTAGTTGATATGAAGAAATCGAATGTTAAAAAAGCATGGATAGGTTTACCTAATTGGGCTAATGGATTAATGAATCCCAAAATGGTAGAAGAAGCAAATAGAATGGGGTATTTAATCGGTCCTTATGATTCATATCACTCGATTCATGAAGTTGGAAATAGAGATTGGAATACTGCTTCTTTTAAAGATAAAACTTTATATGAAAATGCCACAATATCGAATGAAAAAGGAGAAAAAATAGGAGGATTCTTAGGAAAAGGAAGAAAGTTAAATCCAACTTTATCCTTACCTAGTGTGCAAGAACGTGTAGGTGATATTTTACAAAATAATATACCGTTTAATTCTTGGTTTGTCGATTGTGATGCTACAGGCGAAATTTACGATGATTATTCTCCAAATCACATTACTACTCAGGAACAAGATGTAAAAGCAAGACTGCAAAGAATGAAATATATTAGCGAAGAAAAACATATGGTAGTCGGATCAGAAGGTGGGAATGACTTTGCTAGTAATATAATTGCCTTTGCGCATGGAATTGAAACGCCTGGGATTTGGCCCGACTCTGATATGAAAGATAAACAGAGCCCATATTATGTAGGCGGATATAAATCCACTTCACCAGATGGTGCTATTCCAGAAACGAATGCCAAAACCATACCAATCAAACCTATTTATAAAAATATTTATAATAATCCTGTATATTCAATTCCGTTATATAAACTTGTATATAATGATTCAATTATTACTACTCACCAATGGGCATGGGGAAGTTTTAGAATTAAGGATGAGATAGGAAATAGAATGTTATCTGAAATGTTGTATAATGTACCACCTTTATATCATATTGATAAAAATGAATGGGAGAAAAGTAAATCCATCATTACCTCTTATTTGAAAGTATGGTCTCCATTTCATGAGAAAGCCGTAACAAAACCAATGACTAATTTTGAAGTATTGTCTGAAGATCGGCAAGTTCAAAGTACGACATTCGGAAAAAACATGAAAGTGATTGTGAATTTCTCAAACCAAGATTTTAAATATAACAATGAGAATATAAAAGCAAAAACAGCTATAGTATATGATGGGAAGAAAAAGAGTATATTAGAAGTTCCTAAATACTAAGATACATGACATGGTTGTTTCTTTGAAATAAAGTCGTACTGTTTTGAATAAAGTTTAACTGTTTGCAAAAAAGTTGCACCGTTTTGCATCATTAGATAAAGCTGCCACGGTAAAACTCCTGAGTTTTGATCAAACTTTATTCCAAACCAACATAAAAAAGGACTTCTGTGTTTTGAAGTCTCTTTTTATTTGTAATCAGGATTTTTGAAAGATTTGTGGATTTCATAGAAAACAAACGGGATATAAAGTAAAATGTTATAGTTTAGTATATTAAAGGTTATTTATGTTATTTAAATTATATTTTTCCGAAGGTACTAGAGGGAGTGCCATCATGTATAGTGTGGTTAAAACTGCAAAAGAGAACAATTTAAGTCCTTATCATTCTCTTCGATATTTGTTTGAAACGCTCCCCAATATAGATTTAAACAATTATGAAGAAAAATCTGTGTTGGATTTTCTTTTCATTGGTCTTAGTTGTGGGAGGAGCCCTAGTGTTGTGTTATAACTCTGAGATATTGACATATCTAGGAGGACCTATAGATTTCAGTTAATTATATGAAATGAAAAATCAAGTCGTTATTTTTTGGATTCAGACTACCATTATTTAAACTATTATTCACACTAAAAGAAGTACAAGGAGGAAGGTATATCTATTAAAATAGTGAGATATACCAAAGTAGAAATGAATATTAAATTTAACAAAAAAGTAGTAGCATTAACAGCAGGATTAACAGCAGGATTAACGGTATTATCCTCACCATTGGAATCATTTGCAGAGGAACAACAATCAGTAAACAATAAGCAACCTACAAGCGTTCAAGAACAAGGTAAAACAGACCAACTTCAAGCATCAGATGAACAGGCTATAAAAAGTATTGAAGCTAGTTTTGGAGGGGTAGACGGACGTGGTGGAGGTACTGTCGATAATAAGAAAGCAGACAGTCTTCAACGTTCAGAAGGTATTCATGAAGAAACGGGTACATTAACTATTCCTAACAATTCCAACAGAACAAAACGTAGTCTGTCTCCCGCATCACCTAGAATCTCTAGTACAATAAATGGTGTTCCATTCACTGAATGGATTGTTCCAGTAGGTAACGATAATATTCGTCCTCAAAACTACATGAGTCCAAAGTATATTACAATTCATGAGACTGATAATACAAGTGTAGGAGCAGGTGCTAGAAACCACGCTCAATATCTATATAACCAAGCAGTAGGGAACTCAGACCGAACTGCATCATGGCACTTTACAGTAGACGATAAAGAGATTTATCAACACTTACCATTAAACGAGAACGGGTGGCACGCAGGAGACGGTGATGGTCCAGGTAATAGACAATCTATTGCAATTGAAATCGCAGTTAATAGAGACGGTAACTACAGTAAAGCAGTAAATAACGCTAAGAAACTTGTAGCTTATTTAATGAAAGAAACGGGTGTACCGTTAAATAATATCGTAAAACACCAAAGATGGAGTGGTAAAAACTGTCCTGCTAACATGATTAATAATGGACTATGGGATTCATTCGTAAATGGTGTTGAGGGGTATTATAATAACCTTTCTCAACCAACAGACGACATTATAACAGGCTGGAAACAAATTGATGGCAAGTGGTATTATTTCAACTCTTCTGGAGCCATGCAAACAGATTGGCAGCAAGTTAATGGTATTTGGTATTATTTCAATTCTTCTGGAGCCATGCAAACAGATTGGCAGCAAGTTAATGGTATTTGGTATTATTTCAACTCTTCTGGAGCCATGCAAACAGATTGGCAGCAAGTTAATGGTATTTGGTATTATTTCAACTCTTCTGGAGCCATGCAAACAGATTGGCAGCAAGTTAATGGTATTTGGTATTATTTCAATTCTTCTGGAGCTATGCAAACAGATTGGCAACAAATTAATGGCAAATGGTACTATTTTAACTCAGATGGGTCATGGGATAGTTCGAAATAATAGATTTTCATGTAATTATTTTTGGGAAATAAAAATCAATACACGCTCGTATATTTATAATTAATGAAAAAGCTCTTTAGAATGCTAAAGAGCTTTTTCACTAAATTCACATCAATATTTACTTAATAATTTCTATTAGGGGTACAGCTGCATGCCCATCAACTTAAGAAATTTCACTCCCTCTAAGTACAAAAAAACGTTATTCTTTCTAATGTCGCTTTTAAATAAAGTCACGGTGTTTATAAAAAAGTTGCGATATTCTATCTCTTTTAATTAAGAAATTCTAAGTGGGTTTTAATCAAACATCTTTTAATAATGGAATGTCCATTCAAAAAAACGAATCTATTTTGAAAAAAGATTCGTTTTTTTATCGTACAATATAAGTTTGCAAAGTATTTTTGATCGAACTTTTTTATAAAGCTTCACAAATACTCTATACAAAAATTTTAGCTACATGGTTCTTCCAGTTTTTTCAGCTTATTCTCCACTCTTATAAACATACTGATTATTAGTAATAGCATAGATCCCATAATTAAAAGTATTGCAGTGGAAGGGCTATTTAAAAATAGGCTGATAATACTTCCTAGTATAATAATTATAAATCCATTTTGTGTCATGATTTCAGCACTATACCTATTTCCAGCTTCCCAAAGTTTCATGTTTTTCATAGATCTAGTTGTTCGATAGCCAAATATTGCATTAATATCTGTCGGTGGTCTTTTTTTCAATAGTAATGAAGTTGATATAAAGATAATTCCAATTACCAGACTTACTCCTATATTCACAAGACTGTATATCATTTTAACCATCTCCATAAAATGTTATTATAAACTAATTATACCATTTTAATAGTGTTTTGTGGTGGCACTCTGACATTTATAAAATCACTATTTGGGGTCACTATACATCACCATCAAGTTAAGATAAATTTGTATCCATATAGCGAAAAAATCGCTATTCTTTTTGTAGAAATATGCAGAAAGGATGGCATTTTTTATGAATCTTTCGATTCAAGATGAACTCCAATTATTTACTGAGGAATTATATCAATATTTTACTTCTTCATTTTTAGAAGAGCTTGCTAGAGAGTTAGATTTTGTACAACGAAAGCGTAAGTTTTCAGGACATGACTTAGCCACTATCTGTGTTTGGATGAGTCAACGGATAGCGAGTGATTCTTTAGATAGACTATGTAGTCAACTACATGCAGCTACAGGAACACTTATTAGGGGTCACCATACATGGCCATCAACCTAAGAAAAGTAAACACCCCCAAAACAAAAAAAGAGCTGATTTCTCAAAATAACTAACTGTAGAGAAAGAAAATTTTCATTTAGGGGGTACTTCAAAACCTTAGCTTGATGTCGATGTATGGTGACCCCTACTAGCAAGGGTTGAAGAGACTCTGTTTATATACAAGCCTTTATAATCTAAAGAATAAAAATATGGTTCGAAATGAGAAATGGCAGCTATCATAGTTGTTATTTTTCATTTTTTGTTAATAACTTTGTTGTTGATTGAAAATATTTTTCAATGTATGGAACAAACTTGTTACTTAGATTGTCTATTAAGTATACGTATAAAACAGGTGTTCATGATAGTTCGCTCATTTTATGATAAGAGAGATGCAAGAAGAGTGTTATCCTATACACTCTTTAATTGCATCGGTATTTAGAATACCTAGACAAAATCCATATATTCTTGAAAGAGGTTGAAAATTTATGATAGTCTTAAACAAGTTTTTTAACATTTCACATTACAAAAAGATTGTACCTGTATTATTTCTTTCATGTGTAACGCTTATAGGCTGTTCCAATAGTAATACTCAATCTGAACCACCTAAACAAACCAAACAAGAAAATACAGTTAATCATTCTTTTGCTAAACTTGAAAAAGAATTTGATGCTAAACTCGGTATTTATGCATTGGACACTGGTACGAATCAAATCGTTACTTATCGATCAGATGAACGCTTTGCATACGCATCTACCCACAAAGCTCTAGCTGTGGGAGTACTTTTACAAAAAAAATCAATAGAAGATCTAGATGAAAGAATTGTGTATACTAGCGAAGAGCTTGTTAATTACAATCCAATTACAGAAAAGTATGTTGATACAGGTATGACTCTGAAAGAGCTTGCAGATGCTTCCATTCGATATAGTGATAATACTGCACAAAATCTTATTCTTAAACAATTAGGTGGGCCTAGTGAATTCAAAAAATCACTGAGAGCAATAGGAGATACTATTACAAATCCTGAACGTTTTGAACCAGAATTAAACGAAGTGCCTCCAGGAGACACACATGATACTAGTACCCCAAAGGCATTAGCTACTAGTCTTCAGGCTTTCGCGCTAGGAGATGTACTTTCAACTGAGAAACGGGAATTATTAATAGATTGGATGAAAAGGAATACTACGGGGGGCAACTTAATTCGTGCTGGAGTTCCAGGAGAGTGGGAAGTAGCCGATAAGACTGGCTCAGGATCTTATGGAACCCGAAATGATATCGCAATTATTTGGCCACCAAATAAAAAGCCAATTGTTCTTGCGATACTTTCTAATCATGATAAAGAGGATGCTAAATACGATGATAAACTTATTGCAGAAGCCACCAAAATAGTGTTAGATACTTTAAAAGCTACGAATAAATAATAATTTAATAAAATTTTTCCATTTTTCCGTCACAATACTGTGACGGTCTTTTTTGGGTATTTTACGAAGAATCGACCATTTAAGGATACGGAAAAGATTCAAAGAATAACCCGCTACAACTGAAAACTTTTTCAATTTAGGCGGGTGTTTTTTCTTATATTTTATCTTGTAGTTTCCTATATAAAAAAGACCTTGAAACATTGGTAATTTCACAAATTTGTTTTACTGTCATATTTCCTTCTTCATATAGTTTAAGTGCATAATTTTTGAAATTTAGCCGATTGAGGTATATTTGGCATGTTCATTTTTAAGGGTACAAAGTATATTCTGAAGAGACTTTTTAAGTTTTTATAACAGGACCGAATCCATTATATGACCACTTTGCAAATAGAATTTCAGGAAAAAAATAGCCCCATCTGGCATGCTATGCCTAATTATATAGGATGATTTTTTAACCTTACATAATTGTAATGTTTATGTAAGAAGAATCAATAGTTAGTACGATTTCCCAATGCTATAGTGACAAAGTACTTTCATTCGTAAAGTTAAATTTACGCTTCTTCTGTTAGTAGGCCTTATAAAACTGGCATGTTATGTAGGAAGCATTGATAGTGGCAAGAGTAGAGATTATAGAATGAAAATAGAGAATAGATGAAATGAGGATAGAAATGAAGACAGTATTAGAGGCGAAACAAATTAAAAAAGTATACGATACAGGTGGAAATAAATTTGAAGCGTTAAAAGGTATTAACTTGCAAGTAAAAGAGGGCGAGTTTGTTGGCATTATGGGACCTTCTGGGTCTGGTAAAACGACTCTTTTAAATGTTCTTTCTACGATTGATAATGCGACTAACGGTGAAATTTTAATTGAGGGAAAAGATATTGTGAAAATGAATGATGATAAGCTGGCATTATTCCGTCGTAATCATTTAGGATTCATTTTCCAAGATTATAACTTATTAGATACGTTAACGGTGAAAGAGAATATTGCTTTACCTCTTGCGTTATCAAGGGTGCAGGCAAGTGAAATTGATCGCCGTGTTCTTGAAATCGCGAAGAAATTTGGTATTGATCATATTTTAAATCAGTTCCCCTATCAAGTATCTGGTGGACAGAAACAGCGTTGCGCGGCATCACGTGCAATCGTTACGAATCCGAGTATGGTTTTTGGAGACGAGCCAACAGGAGCACTTGATTCAAAATCAGCAACAGATTTATTGGAAAGTATGAAGTCGTTAAATGAACATGATAATTCAACCATTTTAATGGTAACGCATGATGCGTTTGCAGCAAGTTACTGCAAGCGAGTTATCTTCATTAAAGATGGCGAGTTATATAAAGAATTACACCGCGGAGAATTAACTCGTAAACAATTCTTCCAACAAGTAGTCGACGTAATGTCTGCAATTTCTGGGGGTATGGCAGATGACATTATCTAGTATTGCTCTCCGCAACATACAGCGGAACTTTAAAGATTACTTTTTATACTTTGCATCTATGATCTTTAGCATCGTTATGTATTTTACATTTAAAGCACTTCAGTACAATTCACAAATGGAAAAAGCCGCGGAAGGCTCCAAGAAAATTAGTGGGGGATTCCAAGCTTCAAGTGTAATGCTTATTATTTTCGTAGCGGTATTTATTATATACTCTAACGGATTCTTTACACGAAAGCGTAAAAAAGAAGTTGGATTATATTCTTTATTAGGTATTCGTAAAAGACAAATTGGTAAAATGCTGTTTTATGAAAATATGTTAATGGGATTAATGTCATTAGTAATTGGAATTGCGATTGGGAGTGTGCTTTCAAAATTATTCCTTGAACTACTAGTAAGTATGATGGGATTAAACTTAAATGTTCACTTTGAAGTACCGATGTCCGCGATTGTTGATACAGCAATTATCTTTATGGTGATTATATTGTACACATCACTTCAAGGATATCGTTTAATTTACCGCTTTAAACTGATTGAGCTTTTCCATGCGGAACGTGAAGGAGAAGCAATGCCAAAAGGGTCAGTGATTATGGCGTTGATCTCAGTATTTTTAATTAGTTCAGGTTATTTCTTATCACTGATGTATGATAAAGCAGTTAAGTATGCGGACTTTATGATAGTTGCACTGTATATTTTACTTGCGACAGTATTAGGAACGTACTTACTATTTATGTTCTTTACTGTATTTGTGTTGAAACGTGCAAGACATAATAAATCATCTTTCTATAATAGCATGAACATAGTGACGACATCACAGTTACTATATCGTATTAAAGGAAATGCGAAGTCACTTGCGACAATTGCGATATTAAGTGCAGTCACATTAACAGCAGTTGGTACATCTGTAACGCTGTATTACAATACGTTTAAACAAGTGAGATCTTTTGCACCATACAGTTATTCTTACGAGAAAAAAGATGCGGTACTTGATCAGAAAGTAAATGCGATTTTGGTTGAAGAGAAACAGAGCCATCCTGTAACGAACCAATTCGAAATAGAAATGGTTCCTGTGACAGGGAAGTTTGAAGGAAAAAAAGTAGATATGGGTAGGAATAAACTGGATTCAGTTACCAAGCAATATCAGCTTGTATCGCAATCAGCATTTAATCAAATAGCAAAGAAAATGGATGTAGATGCAGTAAATTTAGCTGCTGATGAAGCTTTTGTATATGATGGTTTGTATATTGAAGGTCATGAATTTAGTCCGGTATATAAAGGGAACAAAGCTGTATTCCCAATAGGAAATGAAACAAAGGCATTGACGATTAAAGGTGCTGAAGGGCGTACTCTAACGAACTTAGGTGAATTATTCGTTGTTGTACCAGATGAAGTATATAACAGTGCAAAAAAAGTATCTGAGACACGTATTGTTAAAAATATCGATGTAAAAGATGAAAAGAATGGTAAAGTACTAACGGAGAAATTAAGGAAAGCGATGCCAGTTGGAACTGGGGAAACAGAATTTAAACAACCTTTCAATGATTTCTACACTGGTTTCCACGAGATGCTGGAAGCAACAGGGTTAATGATGTTTATCGGTCTCTTCTTAGGTCTAGTGTTCTTACTAGCAACAGGTTCTATCATTTATTTCAAACAATTAACAGAAGCAAGTGCAGACCGTAATCGCTATATAGTACTCCGCAAAGTTGGAGTTACAAAACAAGAAATGAAAAGAGCGATTGCAAAACAAGTAGGCTTTATCTTCGCGATTCCATTATTAGTAGGAATCTGCCACAGCTTATTTGCATTAAAAGGATTAAAGACAGTAATGCCAAATGAAATTCTGATTCCATTACTAATGAGTATCGGTGTGTATAGCGTTATTTATATCGGATATTACTTCTTAACAGTTCGTTCTTATTATAAGATTGTGAGCGCGAAGTAATGAATGGCGCAGCTATCGCTATAGGCGGTAGCTGTTTTTTTAGGGGAATCTTATAAAAGTATAATAAAAATCACCCGCTGAAAATGGAAATTTTTTCTGATGTGGCGGGTGATTCTTTGAATCGTTTCCGTACCCCTAAAAGAGCACCTTCATAATCTTCCTAAGGCATAATCAGAATAATATGATTACCATGTTCTGAAATTTCCTTCAAATCCTATCCTAAAAACAGGTATTTTAATGTGTGTTCAAAATACCTGTTTCTTAATTTTCTCCATAAATTTCATTAATGATTTGGATACTCTTCTTTCAAAAAATTTACAGATTGTTTGATTAGCGCTTTTAGAACATTACTATCAATGTCTGCTATTTTATTAATATAAATACACGATTTTCCAGATGTGTATTTTCCAAAGCTTTTTAATAGTTCTTCTCGCCTAGGGTCACCAGCTGCAAAATATAGACTAATTTTAGCTTTTCTGGGGGAAAAGCCTACTAATGGGGCATCTCCCTCATGACCGGATGCATATTTATAATGGTATGTACCAAAGCCGATAATGCTCGGTCCCCACATCTTTGCTGTATAGCCTGTTGTTTCAGTAAATATATCTAATAATTGATATGCGTTTTCTCGTTTTTTAAGACTTTCAACACTTTCAATAAATTCAATTACACTATTGTTAGTTTCTGTTGTTTTGAGTTTGTACATATTAAAAGCATTCCTTTTTATTTATAAGGGTTTCTGCATTACAAAAAATGGACCTTCGGTACAATAAAATCATATACGTTGTACAGGAGGTAACATATGATTATTGGTTATGCCCAAGTATCTACTTTTGACCAAAATCTAGATCGTCAAATTCATTCACTTACTGAATACGGATGTGAAAAAATTATTATTAAAGAAAAATTCACTGGAACAATTCGAGACAGACAGGGTCTTATAAAATTGTTTGATATGATAAGAAAAGACGACACCGTTATAGCTGAAAGTATTTCACGTTTAGGTCGTAAAACATTAGATATTTTAAATATTATCCAACATTTCGAAGAAGTAGGGATTCAGTTCGTATCACTGAAAGAAAATATGGATACCAGGTAAGGCTATGTTACAGATGATGTGTGTTATCGTAGAATTAGAAAGAAATTTGATTGCGGAACGGGTAAAAGAAGGATTGGAAGCCAGTAAAAATCGTGAAAAAAAGTTAGGTAGACCCAAATTAGAAAAAGAAAAGCTCTCAATTACTTTACGTATGTATGATAGTAAAGAATACTCCATTAAAGAAATTGTAGAAGGAACTGGCATATCACAAGGTTCTCTTTATCGAGCGATCAATCAGCGAAAACTTGAAGAAACACAGAGGTGAAAAACCTCTGTGTTATTACTTTTGAAATACATTTATTGGAATCTATTCTGCACTTTCCAGCACAGTTGCTCCTTCCACACTTTGTTTTAAGAGAATCATTTGTTTCTTTATTGTTCGTTTAATAATCCCACGCAAAAGAAAATTCATGATTTTACTGAATAGAGTTTTAGCTTCTATTTTTTCAGTCAAAAATAGTCTGCAACTTTTATCAGTTAGTACTTCAAGCTGATATTTGACTTCAATTAAAAACGCTGGAAGATGCAGCTGGATTCCTAAGAGACTATTTTTTTTGTACGCAATCACTTGACCTTCGTATTCTTGAACCCGACCTCTTTCACGTAGACGCTGTTTAAATTTAGTACCTACAGGGTTAGCTGGATTAAATGTTGTAATATTTTCTGTTCCTTCCAATCCCTGAATCCACTTCATTTGTTTTTCTGGATCTTCTAAATATGAAAAAGCTTTTTCAATAGGTGCTTGAATATCCATCTGAAATGTAATTAACATACCCTAGTTCCTCCTTATTTCACTCTAATCGGTACATAAATATCCGTTTGATTTAATTTGTATGATGGGTTGATTGTTGTTGTCCTGTAAATCTCTACTACAGGGAGCCCCACAAACTCAATGTTTTTATTATGTTGAATTTCTTGATATAATTTTTGGTAAGCGTGTTTCATATTCATCCCATAAGGCCCTACATACGTAACAGTCGCAAACTGTCCACCTTCTAATCGTTGGTAACTAATTTTTCCTTCTGAATGAAAAGGTTGATCGACTTCTATGCAGCAATCAAATCGTAGTAATTCTTTTGGTGTAATAGTAGGCGCATCATGACCAACTCCTAATAAAAAACAATCATTCCGATAGATTTTTTTGTCTTTTGCCCATTGAATCAGTTTATGAAATAGTCTCGTATCCACATCTTCGTACGGACCGGTGTTTCGTATAAAAGCAACATCAATTGGACTTACATGTTTCAGTGTTACGGGTGATATTTCAAATGCATTTGTCATTTGATTCAGAAAAGATTGTCTTTCTTCCAAACTCAATTTCCCTTTACGAAATTGTTGTCTATAATCTTTTGGAGTATATTGAAATTCTCTCTTAAACGCTCTTGTGAATGATTCTGGATTCTTGAATCCCAATTCATTGGATATAGAAAGAATTTTTTCGTCCCAATATTTCAAAGCAAATGCTGCTTTTTCTAACTTAATTCGAAGAACATACTGTTTTAATGTTTCTCCTACCACATTCTTAAACATTCTATGGAAATGGAATGGTGATAATCCTGCCTTTTTGGCAACAACCTTTAAATCTAAGTCCTCATGTAAATTGGCCTGAATGTAAACAAGTATCGGAATTACAATTTCTAAATTCTTATTCAATCTATTGCTCATCAACGATATTCCTTTCGCAATTAAATGTAGCACACAGCATGTTATATCTCTTGACATTTCTTGCTTTTTTTCGAGATAGAATCTTTAAATTCTTTTCAATCACAGTATTAACTCTGAGCAAGAAATTAATGTCCGTTCAATGCTCATCATAATCCGATTGAGAAAATTGATAAAGAAAATTAGATTAGAATGTGTTGTTTGCATCTATCCAAAAGAAATGTTTCATGCTCCACTTATGCGGCTATCCCTTTCTAAACAAGAAAACCCTTATTTTCTGGGGTACCACCAACCAAATGACATAAAACCCACGCTAAGACATTTTTTGGAAATGAAAACCTTGATTTTTATAGCGCTACAACGTTGCATATATTACGTTGCAAATCAATCTCCAAAAATGATGTGATATTTGCAGCGAAAAAGGGAGATAGATATTTGGTCATAAAAAACGGCACCCCAATTATTAGTTACGTCTAACAATTGGGGTGCCATTCATTTGGGAAATTCCTTTTGTTTCATGTATGCATATGCATAAAATCTATTTTACATTTAATAGATACGACCCATTTTTATTTTCATATTTGTAGACATGCAAATAATATTTCCCTGGTTTCGCATTATATTCTCCTGTAATGACATTAGATTTATTTTGTCCATATGCTACCATATTTTCTAAATCTGATTCATGATAAAGCGTCCATGTCATTCCAATCTGTTTTTCATTTACTACGGAAATATTTATATTTTGCGGTGAATTAACCGTAAAAGTATAGATATCTACGTTATCATTGTCGTTAAGATTCCCTTCAATAGTCGTATTGAAATTTAACGGATTTGCCTGTATGTGTTGGTTATTTGGCTCTTGTTCTCGCGGATTTTTTGAAGCTGAATCTTCTCCATTTGATTGAAATCCTAATTTTAATAATATAGCTTTTAAATCTGGTAAAACACCAATTCTATCGTAAGATGGCTCCCCAGATTGTGTTCCTGTGTTTGGGTTATTTAAGATGTCTCTTAACTCACTTGGTTTATAGGGGTGACCCAAATGCTCCTTCGCAATGCTTTGTATGGAAACAGCTGCACCAGCAATAATTGGTGAAGCGCTCGATGTACCACTAAAGCTAGACGTATATAAATTTTTCGCACTGTTATTTGGATCTGCAGAAGTTGTATCTACATTTTGACCCCATCCATATACATCAATTCGACTGCCATAATTTGAAAACCATGAACGTCCGTGAGGAACAGTTGATAAAGCAGCTCCGACCATGATTGCACCGGAATCTTTAAAATCTTTGCTATTACGATTTAAGACTTTTTTCCCATCTTTATTTTTAAATTCATCTAAGTCATTCCAACCATTTGCTCCAGCCTCGATGATTACGATTCCTTTATCCGTTCCAGTGCGAATCGCATCAAATACATCTGGTTGCACTTCGACCGGTAAATATTTATCACGATATCCTTCATAAGATGATTGTGCTTCTAACAATAAAACATCACCGGCATTTAGGTGATTTACAGCACTTAATATGGCATCCGCTTTGTTATTACTGCCGTCATCCCTAATTTGAGATATTACTTTTACTGTAGCTTTTGGTACAATGCCAATATTGCCGATTTGATTATCTTCCGCAGAAACAATCCCTAAAACCGATGTCCCGTGTCCAACGTGAGCCTCTGTATTTCTACCGGATATAAGTTCGATATTTTGCTTTTCTAGATCTTCATGATTTAATAGCCAGCCATACTCCATATCTGCAAATGTTATACCTTTTCCGTCGCCTCCCTTGATCCCCCAAGCGTAAGGCGCATTAATACCATATGGTGCTTCTTTTAGGTATCCTTGGTTTTCAAATCTAGGGTCATCATAGGGATTAAGAAATAAGTTTGGCATCTGTACTTCCGGTGGTGTTACATTTTCCGGTTCTTTTATGTATACATCCTCTATCAAAGATGATTGTTTTAACTTTTCTACTA
The DNA here is from genome assembly GCF_026241455.1 of Bacillus sp. DHT2. NCBI lineage: Bacteria > Bacillati > Bacillota > Bacilli > Caryophanales > Bacillaceae > Bacillus > Bacillus sp. DHT2. Next base: position 1,637 of record NZ_JAPHWH010000029.1, on the reverse strand, counting down.
ATACTTCTACTTGTACATGTTTTGAAACTTGAATTACATAATAATTTAATAAGTTAGAAGATGAAGTATTATTATCGGTTTTAGCACTTTTATTTAGACTTTGAATTTCGTCAGGACTTACAGATGTAAATAAGCGTGTTAATGTTAAATCTGGGAATTCAGAAAAAAACTTTTCTAGTACTATATCATTTTTTTCCTGTTTTATTCGTTTTTCTATCCCATCCTCATACGGTAAACTGATCTTATTTTTAAACTTTACAATGATTTGCTTTTCTTCTTGTTTTTCTACATTAGCTGCTTTTTGCTGTACTACTGAATTGTTTGAAGCAGCACTCACTATATGAGAAGTCTTTCCTAGTCCTGTAAAAGCAGTAATTGCTATTGTAGATACGAGCATTCCTTTTAAAATTTTCATTCATTTTCCCTCTACTTTTTCATTTTTAAACATTTTTCTATAAAAATATCAAAATAATTACGTACAAAGCTTTACACTAAATAAATTATAATGAGTATCTAAAATAAGTTCAAAGTATTTATATATGCAATTTTTCATATTATTATATACATCCATTTTAATTTTCCGACACTTAAGTCGCTGCTATGTAGAACAATAGGGTGGACAAATCCATCACTATCAACCTAACAAAACAAAAATCTATTTTTTGGGTGAGCGTGAAGAGCTACGTGAACGTGCGCTGCAAGATCAGCCCCAAAGGGCCAGTGCATTAAATATTATTAATGCCATCAGTATATGGAATACGGTATATTTAACCGCTAGGATCGGAACATATGAACTTCCTTGGGAAGTATAGATTTAAATTCAAACAATCAACTACTTTAGAATCATTAAGACCACTCCGGAAGTAAAATACCAAAGCTGAAATTCCTTAACGTGGGAAAATCGGCTTTTTATTTTCTAAAAAATGTCTTAGCTTGGGTTTTATATCATTTGGTTGACGGGACCCCATCGCTATCAAGCTAACAGAACAGGTTGCCCCATGCCCATCAAGCTAATATTATATAAGTTTAATTTCATGTAAGATTTTTTCTTTTTTCTAAAGATCCAGTGTAAGTTCTTTAAAGATTTGCATACGAAATAAACCCTATCGGGTTTCAATTTTTTGGATTACGCTACATGATTGTGAGACATAGAAAAGTTGTATACGACGCCTAAGATATCAAATACTGTTTTCTTCTCATACCTATGAGATTTTCGTCCGTTTTTCTGTAAGAGATTGAACAGACGCAGTAGTATCTTTGATATATCTTGGGTGCCTTTTTGTAGAGCTTGATAAAGAAGTGGAAAATAATCTTTTATGATATAAATCGCTTTATATTCGCTTAATTCTCGTTTCTTCTTGATGAGGAGTAATTGACGCATTTGAAACATGGTGGAGGAACAAAGAAGGATGCTAATTAATTGTCCATATAAATGACATTCTAGTCGTTCTAATTTTACAGAATTACAGTGATGAATACGAAAAAATGATTTCCATGTTTTAAAAATAAGTTGTCGGGTAAAGAACTGGCGCGGTATCAGTTATGACCCGTTTCCAACCCCTCCCCATAAGAACTGCTCGTGAGGTTTTCCCTCAAGCAGCTCACCCCATAAACTTCATCAAAAGGGTTATGAGACC
>NZ_JAPHWH010000028.1:0-23391 GCF_026241455.1 Bacillus sp. DHT2 | reverse complement strand
ATCGCTTTGCAGCCTTGTGGTTTCTTGCTTTGCTTAGGTAAAAATCGATGGTATTTCCTTTCGAATCGACAGCACGATACAGGTACATCCATTGACTTTTTACTTTGATATATGTTTCATCGACTCTACAAGAGTCATTGATTTGCTTGAGATGATGACGGATTCTTTTGTCTAATTCAGGACCATACTGATGAACCCAAGGCATAATCGTTGTATGAGCAACGGATAAGCCCCTTTTTCTAGAGTGTAGACTCATTTAAAAAACTTTGCAACAGAACGTCCTTGAAACACCGATATAGCCTTTAAAATAAATTTCCATATGCTTTTTGTAAAGTGAATGGTATCTCCTATGTGAAATATTCTAATTTTGCATTGGGAAAGAATTTCTCCATATAAGAATAAAGATAACTTTTTATATCTTCTTCTTCTTCTTTTTGATAAATGTATTTTCCAATTCCATATTTCCCCCATTTATATCTTCTTTTCTCTTCATCTAATTCTAATTTTGTCATGGGATAATTTTTTTCAATTACTCGTTTGGCAGGCTTTGTAAATCGATGTTGAATAAATTCAAATGTGATATCATCACGTGCATCAAGTGGTAATTCAGCATCAAGACGTTCAAACATATGATAGTACCCATCCTGCCAACCTTCATGCAGATAAATAGGGGCCACAATGAACCCAAGTGGATACCCGGCTCTTGCTACTTTTCCAGCGGCCTCAATCCGTTTTGCTAGGGGAGAGGTGCCGGGCTCAAAATTTTTAATAACATAGTCAGCGTTTACACTAAACCGAAATCTTGTTTTCCCGTTATGTTTTGCATCAAGTAAGTGATCTACATGATGAAATTTAGTAACAAACCTCAATTTTCCATACTCGGATTCTCCAAAATGCTCTATTGCGTGCTTAAGAGTATGAGTTAAGTGATCAATCCCTACAATATCAGATGTACAGGATGCTTCAAATCTTGTCAGTTCAGGTGCTCGTTTCTCGATATATTTGTCAGCAGCCTCAAGAATTTCGGCCACATTTACATAAGTACGGATATATGGTTTACTACCCATCGTTGTTTGTAAATAGCAATAATGACAATGGCCCATACACCCTGTTGCAAAGGGAATAGCATACTCAGCTGAAGGCTTTGAGGTGTCAAACTTTAGTGTCTTTCTCACACCAACGACAAGAGTAGATTTTGCTACCCTGTACTTTTGAAAATCATTTTCTCCTGGAAGATCTCTCACTTGGTTATGTGAGGTGGTATACCGAATTTCTACATCCATTTTTTTGAATTTTTCTTGAAGTTCTCTTCCTAACGGATAATCTAATGCATTTGGTTCAAAGTATACTAGCTTAGGTATAAATGGATTATTCATTCTAATATCCCCTCTAAAGCATCTCCATAATAGTAATTGTAAGCTTGATTTGCCTCTTCTTCTGTAGAATAAACAGCCATTTCATTTGATAATGGATAATAAGTTTCATAAAGAAATAAAGCTAATTCATTTGGATTTTCAGGGTTATTTACAACGGATGCTGCTTGTATATTTGCTACATCCTGGGTGTGGGGGTTTCGGTAAAAAACATAGACAATATCTCCAGCATGATAAGTTTTGTCTTCGTTAAACAGTTCCATTCCATCACCTTTTCTTTTATAAAATCTATTGGGTACAGTTATTCATTATTAAATTTTTATCTTTAGTGCCTAAAATTATGTCTTCTTTATTATGGAAAAGCGTTTAGCTAATTGATTTAACCCATGTGGGACATACTTCGTTGCAAATCAATAGATTTAATTCAATTCTTTCTTTTGGTGTTCTTTTTTTCAACCAGGGGCAATTGAAAATGTTTTAGACTATAGAAAATTGATGTAATTATAATATTTTTTCAAGAAATTTTAGATTTAAAGAGAACATCCTGCATAGACATGTTATAAGTTTTTTATAAAATTGGGTTATCTAAGAAGGAAGACATATTTTGAAGAAAGTACTATTATTTGGAGATCCAGGTATTGATGATTCCTTAGCTATCATATTTTCTAGAAAAGATGACATACTATGTATATGCTATTACATTAATAGCTCAAATAATTGGTCATTCAATTGGCAGATAATTTGTTTATCTGCCAAACTCTTTCATACGCTTTTTATTTTTTAAAAATTTAGTGTTTGGAGGTATAAAAATGAATTTTCCACATTCTAAAAAAGAAAAGAGTAACAACTCAAAAAACTTAAAATCTGATACTATTAAAACTGGACTTCAACCAGTAGAACAAGCCATGAATGGATTGTACGGAATGCCAGAAACTGATATTGAAGACAAAGAACACCAAAAACCGGAAATTTGAAAAATAATTAGTATTTAGATACTACTTTTATTTTGTATACATACTTTATTCCTAATAAAAAACCAAGGGAAATCAAAGTTTCCTTGGTTTTTTAATTTTATTATATTATCAAGCATCTACTTTTTTTGTCTCTTCCTTCTTCCGAATCTTTCCAGGCCAAAAAGCGAAACGGCCTAAAACGCCTGTAAGTGAAGGAACAAGAAGAGGTCTTACTATAAATGTATCCAGTAGTACTCCTATTGCTGTAACAATACCAAATTGAACAAGTACTTGGATTGGTAAAGTAGCTAATACAGCAAATGTTCCTGCCAAGATTAAACCAGCAGACGTAATAACACTACCTGTTTGAACCACCCCGTTTTTGACTGCTTCAAGGTGTGGCTGGCTTCTTTTGTTTTTCCATATTTCAGAAACCATAAATATGTTATAGTCCTCTCCTAATGCTACCAAGAACACAAATGCATATAGAGGAATCGCTCCTTGTATTGCAGGAGCATCCATACCATAGTGAAGTAGTAACCATCCTGCCCCTAATGCAGAGAAGAATGATAATACCACTGTTACAATTAAGTAGATCATCGCCACAACAGAACGTAAATATACAAGTAATAATAATGCGATAATACCAATCATAACAGGAATAATCACATTTTGATCACGTTCAGTTGTTTGTTTCGTATCGTATAATGTAGCCGTTTCTCCTCCAATCCATATGTGGTTATTAGCATCACTTATTTCAGCACTTTTCATTACCTGTTTCAAACTTTTTCTTAACTCAGGGATTTTATTCATCCCCTCAATAGAATACGGATTATCTTTTATTGAAACTTCAAACATTTGTAATTGATTATTCTGTTTCCCTTGCACTGGTTCTGTTACTTGATCTATAAAAGAAAGTTTTGTTAATTCTTCTTTGACAGGTACATCTTTTCCTTTTGTATCAACAACAATTTGTACAGGTGCTAACTCACCAGGTGAAAAATGATCAGAGATTAAATTAAATCCTTCACGTGAAGGCATATCTTTTGGAAATGATTCTATTAAATCATACGTAAATTGGATACGTGGAACAAATGAAGCCAATCCACCTAATAAGAATAGTGTTAGCAGGATAATTGTCCATGGTTTACGAATAACAAGATCTCCAAGTTTTTTGCTTAAGAACCCTTTCGATTCCTTTACCTTGATTGTTTTCTTTTTTTTCTTAGCATATTCTTCATTCATTTCTCTTGTTCTTGGGATGAATGGGAAAAATGCTACTCTCCCCAAAATAGCTAATAATGCTGGTAAAATTGTCAAAGAAGCGATTCCCATAAGGAAAACAGCCACGCTAAAAGGTACTGCAAATCTATGGAAAGAACCTATATGAGCAAGTAATAGAGTACCTAATCCTACTACAACGGTAAGAGCACTCATAATGATAGCTCCACCTGATTCTTTAATTGCAAGCTGTAGCGCTTTAAATTTATTTCGCTCCACAAGAAGAAACTCTCGATATCTTGAAATTAGAAATAGACAATAATCTGTACCAGCTCCAAATAATAGTACAGTCATAATTGAAATTCCTTGCGCATCAGCAGTAATCCATCCTTTATCAGCTAAAAAACCTAAAGTTGGACTAATTATTCCATAAGCAAACCCAACTACAATTAAAGGTAAGATTGCTAATAGCGGTGAACGATAAAGAAGAATAAGTAAAGCTAAAACAAGTAATGCAGTTGCAACCAATAATTTCACATCAGCCTGACTAAATATGCTTACTGCATCAGTCTGAATACCAACTGGCCCTGATAGACGTACATGCAAACCAGAATCAGAAATCTTTCTTTTAAATGGATCATCTTCCACTGTATTCTTTATGACAATCTGCAGTTCAGCCATATTCTCCTGCAGCATATCTGTCCCTACAGTTTTATCAAAAAACACAGGAGTTACAAGAGACGTACCATCTTCTGAAACATTTTTTGCTAACGCTTGGTGCGGTATGGTATCAAAAGGTGGTAACGTTGATTGCCCCTTTAATGGCGAATTTCTAAGTTTTTGATAAGTATCTTGAATTTTCTTAAAATCCTTCTCTTCTAAACCTTCATCTTTATGCCAAACAATAAGCACAGGGTTTCCTGAGTCATTCGGAAATTCTTTCTTAATTATATTATTAGCCTGTTGTGACATAGCCGTTTCAGGAAGATTAGAGGCTGTCTCATCTTCAACGGTATTCACAGCTGGCCAAGTAAACGATAAAACAAGTGTCAACAAGACCCATACAAAAAGGGTAATCCACCTTGCTTTTGGTCCACCGACATATTTCCCCCATGTATAAAGAGGATGTTTTTTCATGATATTCCACCTTTCTTACTAATTTTAGAATTAATTATATATACTGGTTAGTTAATTAATCAAGTGCTATTCAACTGATATGTTATAATATTTTAAATTATGAAGAGTCAGGAGAGAATGATATTGGAACAAAAACAACGTCCTTTAGGAAGACCACCTCAAAATAAAAATACAAAATCTACAAAAGATAAAATTGTTGATATTGCTACAAAGCTGTTTTTAAGTAAAGGTTATCAAATTGTCTCTATGGAAGTTGTTGCAAAAGAGTGCGATGTAACAAAGGCAACTGTTTATTATTACTATGCTACAAAAGCTGATCTTTTTACGGATACAATGATTCAAATGATGGCACGCATTAGAGATAATATGCATAAAATTCTTTCAACAAGTAAGCCGCTTAAGGAGCGATTACTTGATGTTGCAAAAGTTCATTTAACCGCAACACTGAACATTGATATCAAGAGTTTCATGAAAGATGCAAAAATATCTCTTTCAGAGAATCACTTAATACAAATGCAAAAAGCTGAAGATAAAATGTACGAAGTATTGGATCAAGCAATACACAAAGCGATGCAAAAAGGTGAAATCCCTAAAGGGCACTCGCTTTTAAGTACTCATGCCTTTGTTGCTTTGCTATACTTAGGTGATTACAAAGATGTAAATCAAAAGCCACTGATTGCCAATATAGATGATTTAGCTGTAAGCATTGTAGATTTTTATTGGAATGGATTGGGACATTAATTCAGGATTTTTAGTTATATATATTTCCTTGATATTGGTGTTTACATATTTATATAAAAAGCGACCATACTAATTTTTATGTTAGTATTTTATTGTGAAATACTACATGTTTTACTAACTACGATGCTAGGAGGATATTACGATGGATATTCGTGAAGGATTAATTCCAACTGCATTAGGTACAGCGGTCACAGCTGCAGGTTATGCACTTAAGCAGACACGTGGTTCTAATAAGATGATTGCTAATACGGTATTTGGATTTGGTTTAGCTCATGTTGTTTTAGGGGTAATTGATTTAGTCGAGCATCGTCGTTAGAACGAAGGCAAGCATATTTAAATGCTTGCCTTTTCTATACCCAAAACTTAGATATGCTCATGTGAAAATTTAAATTAGGTATATATTATGCTGAGAAGGTAGTCATACGCTATACATGTATACAAAAAATCTTACTATTTCTATTGAATGATTGAATTGATGTACAAGAACTTTTATATGAATATATATAAAATTTATCTGTTTATTTTAGAAGAATTATTTTTGAAAAGTAAAGATGCCCCCCTAAATTACATAATGTCAAACATGATTAATCAAAGTACTTTAAGCTCATACTAACGTATGTTTTATAAATACTAGAAATGGGGTTGATTAAATATGGAATTTGAAGGTAGAAATACTACTGAATCTGCACTTCTTCAATATAAACATGGGTTGGGTTTATTTACGGAAAAAATGCCAAAACTGGCTGAACAGTTTAATTCTTTTACAGAGGAATGCTTTAAAGAAGGTACATTATCAAAAAAAGTAAAACAATTGGTTGCTTTAGGGATAAGCCTTTACTCTCAGGATGAGTATTGCATTATTTATCACACTAAAGGATGTATAGATCAAGGAGCTTCAGAGCAGGAAATTCTTGAGATCATTGGCGTAACAGCTGCATTTGGCGGGGGAGCTACCATGAGTCAGGCGGTCACACTTGTTCAAGAATGTATGCAAGAGTTAAATGAATTAAAGCAGTGACTATCCAAGATATTGTTAAAAACATGTTTAATTTTTTGGGTTGTATTTATTACATTTTCTTGATAAAAACCAAACAATACAAAAACTTGAGCATTTTTAATTATGCTCAAGTTTTTGTAATTTATCAATTCATGCTGTAAATTGTCCAAGATAAATATGTAGCAAAAGCAGACCATAAAAGATAAGGGGTACGGCAACGATTCAAAGAATACCCCGCCACATCTGAAAAATTTCCCAATTCGGGCGGGTATTTTTATTATGATTTATCTTGTAGTTTCCTATATAGGGGCACGGCAACGATTCCTTCTTTTTGGGGCCACTCACAAAACAATAGGTAGAACTCAAAGGTCTTTTTGAATTTGTAATCAGTATAGCAATGTAACCTAATCACGCAGCAAACATTAGTACACATTCAGCACCGTATCAAATGAAAGTGTCAAAGGACCCCAAATAACTATACTGTTTACTTTATGACAATAGAAGTTACCTAGCAAAAACAAAAAAGCATATTACAAGAAAGATCTGTTATGTGTTTTTACTTTTAACATATATTAGGGTTTGTAAAATTGGACATACTGATAGTACTACTCTATAAAAGGTGTATGATTGGTATGGAAAAGGAAAATGTATTCAAATGGAAGCATTATCAGCCTGATATTATTGTTAACGGTAAGATGGTACCTACCGTACAACCACGGTTTTCGTGATTTAGTGGAAATGATGGAGGAACGGGGCTTATCCATTTCTCATACAACGATTATGCGTTGGGTTCATCAGTACAGTCCTGAATTGGACAAACGAATCCGACGTCATCTTAAACAAACAAGCGACTCCTGGAGAGTCGATGAAACATATATCAAAGTAAAAGGTCAATGGATGTACCTGTATTGTGCTGTTGATTCGAAAGGAAATACAATCGATTTTTACCTGAGCAAAACAAGAGACCAGAAGGCTGCAAAGCGCTTTTTCAAGAAGGCCTTGCAGTCTTTTCATTATAGCAAGGTTCTACACGCTTCCCTATGGATATGTTAATTGTTTAGGGAATCTTGGCGAAGAACTAATGATCCATCCTTATAAGAACAAACAGAAAAAACAGGTAGATAATCAATTTTAATTATGTAAAAAATACATAACTAAAAACAGTGGTATTGAAGCTGTTTAATACAAAATATAAAGCGATATAATTAGAATTCATCTTCCGAAATTAGATTTCCAGCATCATTATCTTTCGTTAATCGTTGTTTCAAATAATTTTCTTTTGTCGTTCTATCATTTTTATGACCAACTGCAGCTGCGATTACATGAGGTGCAAGCCCCTTGTAATCATATAAGTACTGTACATAAAAATGTCTAAAGAAGTGAGGGGTAATTCTTATATTCTCTGTAAAGGCTAACTTGGTATCCTTAATGACTTTAGAAATATATTGTGACAAGTAATTCTCTCTATAAGCTGAATGGCTCTTTGTTTGAAATATAGTCCCACCATTTTTATTCCCAATGTTTATAGGTAACCTTCTCCGGATTCGAAATGCAACAATACGATTAAAAATCTCCTTATTAATAGAAACAATCCGTTCATTATCCCCCTTTGTATCTACTGTTAAATAATAACGTCCACGTATATCGTCATACTCAAGATCTTCCCACTTTGCATGCGCAACTTCTGCAACACGTAACCCTGTAGTAGCTAGGACCGATAATAAAGCGTAATTGATCTCATTATCCTTATAGTAATGAAGCAACTGCTTCACTTCCTCATATGATAACTCGCGTTTTGGTTTATGGTGTTTATTAACGGTCGTACTTAGAATTTCCGGTTCTGGTGCGAAAACTTCAAGATAATTGCACGTAATCTCTAAATCTTGGACATACTGATACTATTACTCTAAAAAAGGTGCGTGATCAGTATGGAAAAGCGAAATTTATTCAAGTGGAAGCATTATCATCATGATATTATTTTGCAAACAGTAAGATGGTACCTACGGTACAACTTGAGCTTTCGTGATTTGGTGGAAATGATGGAGGAACGGGGCTTATCCGTTGCTCATACAACGATTATGCGTTGGGTTCATCAGTATGGTCCTGAATTAGACAAAAGAATCCGTCGTCATCTCAAGCAAACCAATGACTCTTGGAGAGTCGATGAAACATATATCAAAGTAAAAAGTCAATGGATGTACCTGTATCGTGCTGTCGATTCGAAAGGAAATACCATCGATTTTCACCTAAGCAAAGCAAGAAACCACAAGGCTGCAAAGCGTTTCTTCAAGAAAGCTTTGCAGTCTTTTCATGTTTCACAGCCTCGTGTGATAACCATCGATAAGAATCCCGCCTATCCTGTAGCAATTGAAGAGTTGAAGAATGAAAAAAAGATGCCTGTAGGCATCCAAATAAGGCGAGTGAAATATCTTAATAACATCGTGGAACAAGATCATCGATTTGTTAAAAAGCGAGTGCGTTCGATGTTAGGATTCAAATCATTCCGTACAGCCACTTACATACTGAGTGGCATAGAAGCGATGCATATAATGAAAAAGAAGCAACTTCATCAAGGGGGAAAGTCTGCCCAAAATCAAAAAGATTTCATTGATAAATTGTTTGGTATCGCATTATAATCTGTAATTTAGTAGGAAATTCAGGTCCTACTTTTTTTATAATTTATTTTTGCACCAGAACCCGAAGGGATATATCAAGTTTCTAATGCTGGCAGATTTAGAAGCCTAAACAGAATCGGACAAGATGGAAGGATGCTAAAAGGAAAAATAAAGGTAAGAAATGGAGATCCATATGGATTTACGACTATCAAATTATATAAGTATGGCAAACCGAAAAACCATAATGTTTCTAAAATAATTAAAAACACTTTCCCAGAAGGAATTAAAAAGATTTACTTGAGTTGACTCTATTTGTTATTAAGACGAAAATGAAAACATAAAATAATTTAGATGCAGTTAGAAGAAGGACATAAATTATCTATATTCTTTAATTTATATCCTTTTTTTGTTTTTTACTATAATTTATATAAGAAGGTCCCCATATTTGTATCTTCAGGCAGGATACGATTTTATGAGCTTTCTATATGAGTTTACAATTATCCAGTTTACATAAGAAATCTTATTTGGAATTTTTCATCTTCTCTTCTTGTTTATACCTAAGATTATTTCAATCGTTACCAAAAAATATAACAAGGTCATTGATAAATGATAATTACTTTCTTTCAAAATATTTCGGTGATATCTTCAAAGAAAGTAATTTCAACAAAGATGGGATATTTTCTTCCCAGCGATGAAGAGTCCACGTTATCTCTTGATGACATTTCTAAACGCTTCCTTTTAGAAAAAGGAAATACACAAAGAAGCCGATCGAATATTCCTTCATTTTTACTTTTTAATTATTTTATATCAAGTATATGCTCATAACTGAAACGGTGTATGTTACATTCAAATTCCCCTTTCTTCTCCACTGCAAGTGAGCATAAATAGTTTTGAAAAAAGGAATATGTCAGGTACTGATACTTTCCATCTGAAACACGTTCGCCATCAAAAGGAACAATAAAAGACTTTGGTGAAAGGGAAAATCCTTTTCCCTCCGCCTTCATGACAGCCTCCTTACGTGTCCACATTCGAAAGAACGCTTGGCGTTTAGAATCGGCAGTTAATTGTTTGTCTAAAAATTCAATCTCTTTTTCCGTGAAGACTGAGTGTATCACCTCAAATGCATTGAAATCTGTACACTCTATGTCTATACCAACTTTTTCCCAAGGCGATACAACACAAGCAAGAACTCCTTTTGTATGAGAGAGATTGAAAAATAGATTCGACTTCGAGTATGACGGGTGCAAATAAGGTCGTCCGTAAACATTTTTGATAAAACGTACTTTCTCTGGTTCAAGCCCAAGGCAGTCAGAGAGCAATTTTTTAACTAATACTCGACCCAAAAGGAATTCAATCCGTTTTTCCTCTACTTTATATGCTTCATATACTTTTCGTTCATCTTCATCCAAATAGTTCAACTTGTGATGGAAATCTAAAGTTGTTGCATAATCCGGGATTTGCACCCAGTAGAGATTTATATCGCAATTCTTTGTAAACCTTCTGACTTTTCTTTTCTCCATAAGTTAATACACTTCCAATTCTAGTTTCCTCCTAGCAATAGTTGTACAGCTACTAGTAGACGGATTGTGTAAGTCTAGGTATTAATCAGTTAATATACGGCCACTACTTATAAGCTTTTTATTCACCCTTCATAATTTCTCCAATAATACCCAAAGTACGATTTATATCTTGAGTAGTAATACCAGAGTGTGTCGGTTGGGTGAATGTGTCACTTCGTAGTTCAATCATTTGTAATTACCTCCAATTTCACATTATATTCACTCTCATAATTTAATGGATTCGTTCAAACTTTATATATAAATCTATTGGACTAATTTGCTACTGATGTTCATAGACTATTCTCATCTAATTGTTCTAGTTTAGAAGTAAATAGTAGATTAAAAAAGGGTATATACTTGATTTTGGGAATTGCAAACCAGAGTATTGTGCCCACACCGTTTACATTAATCTAAAATCAAATAACACTCCAAATCAAATTATGCCAGTTTTACACTTATTAGGATATATACGATTGATCGTTAAATAAAAATAGAATACTAATTCTCTATATAAAAATTAACGGTGACCGACTCAAGTCTAAATATCCTACAAAAAGCTTTTAGAGCGCTTTGATGTCTCGATTCAAACAACCGTTTACCTCAAAGCGCTCAAATTTATTATCGTAAGCTATTACTACTTAGAAGTTCAACAATGGTATTAGTCTTTACATTTCCCGTTAAAAAGAGTGTGGTATATATGCACTTGCCCATACTCTTTTTGTAATATTCCCCTTAACGTAGAAAGTTTATCATTATACTTTTCTTCTTGCCATAGTAACAATCCGATGTAAGTACCACCATGAGCAACCACACCACCTAGCGCATCATATTCGTAAGAAAGTTGGAAAAAATGATTTAAAGTGCGCTTTTCCAACTGTGATTGATTCATAATAGCACTTTGAGTTGCCATTTCTCCTATTGTACGAACATCGTTTTCCTTCAAAGCTATTTTTAAGTTGTTGATCAGCTGCTTATATTTTAGTTTCTCTTCTAGAGTATATAATCTACTAGATTTATTATATTCTATAGTATGGAGTAGCGTCAGGAAAATGCGGATTTACAACGCTAAGCAAATTTTTCTGATGATTTCCCAGCATATCAAAGTTGCGGAACTGAGATAAGATGTTTGTACGATGTGCTTACTTCTTCCGCCAATGCTTTGATTTTCATCATGATTTGAAGCATTTCTTCTGTTGTCGTCCTTGGGTTGATGGAACAAAGTCGAATAACCACTTTCTCTTTCAATTCGGTCGTACTTAACATGGCAAATCCTCTGTGAGTAATTTCTTCCACCAGTTTTTTGTTTATTTCATTGACTGTATCTGTTGAGGCTAATTCACAAGGGATATAACGAAAAGTAACAATTCCTAACTGGGCAGGTGTTACCACCTCCCAATCTTTCGCTTTCCCTAAGAACGCTTCAACTTGTTCAGCTAACATGATGCCATGATCAATTGCCTGGCGAAAAGCTGCGACTCCAAACACTTTAAAAGACAGCCACACCTTTAACGCCCTAAATCTGCGCGAAAGTTCAATTCCACATTCTCCAAAATTGATTTCTTCTTCTATATTGGTTTCCGTATCCTTGATATACTCTGGGATCATACGAAATGTTTTGCTTAAGTATTGGCTGTTTCTAATGAGTACACAGCCCACATCATAAGGCTGAAAAAGCCATTTATGAGGGTCCAACGTCAAGGAATCGACACGATGAATTCCTTGAAGCAAAGCACTTCCTTTTTCGCTGAGAATTGCCGGAGCACCATAGGCTCCATCCGCATGTAGCCATACATCTTCGTTATTACAAAGATCCGCCAACTCATTGAGGGAATCAACCGCTCCGCAATTAGTTGTTCCAGCATTAGCAATGACACAGAATGGATTTTTCCCTTTTGTTCGATCTTCTTTTATTTGCTTTTTCAAAGCACTGACTGAAATTCGTAAATGTTCATCCGTTTCGATTCGGCAAATTTGATGGTGTTTGAAACCCAATACTTTTAGTGCCCGATCCACAGAAAAATGAGTCTGGTCGGAAAAATAAACAACTGCATTTTCTATGTCATTATTAAGCTTGACCTGTCTAGCCACATTAAGCGCGGTTAAATTAGCCATGGAACCTCCGCTTACAAATAGCCCTTCAGCCGAATCAGGGAATCCTAACATCGACTTTAGCCAATTGATTGTCGTTAATTCGATTTGCTCAGCACCTGCACCTACTATCCAAGCTGTCGGAAATACATTAAATCCACTTGCTAAAAAATCTGCTACTACTCCAACATAATTATTAGGGCCCGGCACAAAAGCCATAAAATGAGGATGATCCACATGGGTAATCTGATTAAACACGTTCCTATTAAGAAAATGAAGGAGCTCTTTCGGATCGGATCCGTTTTCTGGGATTGATTCAGTCAGCTTGTTTCTGAGAATATCACTATCAATCGTTTCAGATACTGGTTTGCTTTTCAAATGATTCATATGATCAATGATCATATCAACCGCTTGATATCCTAACTGACGCATCTCTTCGGCTGATAATTGCAGGTTTTCCGTCACTTGTTTCACTCCTATTCTATTTTAAAAGGCGAGTTGTTGCTCGCCTTTTCATTTTTTATAATTGGTAATCACCGATTGTCTGTGTTGGATTATGAACAATCGTTTTAATTAACGTATGGAGGTGATTCAATATTTTCTGTACTTGCTCCGCTTCATAGATATTTTGATCATATCCAAACTTCATTGTAAGTTTCTCTTCAGGGAAGCACATAATTCCGTACTTCACATGTGGCTCATCAACGACTTGGTAATCTGTGATGGCAAAATTTCTGTTCTCATTTGAAGAGAAATTGGATGGGTTAGTTGGATAGTTTTCAAACACCCAAAGATGGTCGGTCAACTGATCGTTCAGCTCACTTTGTTTTTGAATCTCAACAAATGAATAGTAAGCATACTCATTACATTTCAATGTTTCTTGTTGAACTTTTTGCAGGAGATCCACAAAAGATTGCGTTTCTGCCCAGGCTACTCGGATAGGCAATACATTTGTGAACAGACCAAACATATTTTCAATCCCTTCCACTTCGGGAGGTCTGACTGATACCAGATTAGGTAATACTACTTCTTTTGTTCCATTGTATTTGCTAAGCAATATACCCCATACAGCTAGTAAAGCCGAATTCATGGTTACATTGTGTTTGGTTACAAATGTCCGTAACTGATTGGTCAGATCCTCATCTAACATTAAATCCATAAATGTGAAGCTTAACCCCTTACTTTCAGTTGGTACTTTCTTTTGGGGAATGCTGATTTTCTGATTGTACCCTGATAAATAATCGCGCCAAAAATGGCGTGCTTTCTCATGGTCTTGCGCTAAAGTCCAGTCAATGAATGCTTGAAAAGGTTTTGCTGGAGATAATCCCACTGTAGTTCCCGCATTTTTTGCTTCATAGAGTTGGAATAATTCGTCTAACAAAATACTGACACTCCAACCATCACACAATAGATGATGGGCACTCCAAACTACCTTATACTCGTGATTCCCTAGTTGAAATATACAGAGACGGGTCATGAGTTCATCATTATTAAATCCTCGACATAAATTTTCGCTCATCCACTGATCCAAGTATTCCTGCTGCTCTTGTCTCGTCATCTCAATCAAGCTTTTTACCTCTGAAATCATTTGAACATCATGTAACACAGCTTGCCAAGGTTGTTCTTGTTCATCTTGCACAATAATCGTTCTTAGAGAATCATGACGATCAACTAATTGTTGAAAACACTGAATAAAGAGATCTACATCCAGTTTCCCCGCAAGTGTCCAAAGCGTTTGTTCAAAATAAGCATTGGTATTGGGTTCAGCTACAGCATGTTCATAAATAACTTGTTGAAAAGGTGCCAATGGATAGATTCGTTCTATTTTTATATCCGGCATTTTTTCTTGTATTTTGTTAAGCGTATGTTG
Source organism: Bacillus sp. DHT2 (assembly GCF_026241455.1). Lineage (NCBI taxonomy): Bacteria > Bacillati > Bacillota > Bacilli > Caryophanales > Bacillaceae > Bacillus > Bacillus sp. DHT2. The sequence continues at coordinate 8,837 of NZ_JAPHWH010000028.1, read as the reverse complement.
ATTAAGCTGTTTATCTCTAACATTCAGTGATGTAACTTTATTTTCTTTCTTTTTGTTTATATCATCTGTTTGTGAGTGTGAAGGATGGTCTAGTCTCTTAACAAAATGAACCATGTCACCTAATACAGGGAAGTCAAATAGATTTTTTGGTTCTAACTGAAATCCTTGTCTATAAAGTCGTACAGAAACTTGAATGGCCTTAATCGAATCGCCACCCAAGGCAAAGAAATGATCATTTACTCCGATTTGGTCTACTTTGAGCACTTCTTGCCATACACTGATCAATATTTTTTCCATTTCAGTTTTTGGAGCAATATATACCTCATTTTTTTGTTTCTCCGGAGCAGGAAGCGCCTTTCGATCTAATTTTCCATTAGGGGTCAAGGGTAGTCGCTCCAAATAAACAAAATAAGAAGGGATCATGTACTCTGGCAAGTGGTCTCGCAAATGTTTTCGTAGTTCTGTTGTACTGATATCTTGCTCAGTTACCACATATGCAACTAAAAATTTTATCCCATTCTCATCTGTCTGGTCAATCACTACAGCTTGGTTTACTTGTTTGTAAGTGAGAAGGCAATGGGCGATTTCTTCTAACTCCACTCGATACCCTTGAATTTTGACTTGGTAATCTTGACGTCCTAAAAATTCAATATACCCCTCGGGATGCATCCTTCCACAATCCCCTGTTTTGTAAATAAGACCAAGGTCTGGATGTAACACAAACACTTCGTTCGTTTTCTCTTCATTATTTAAATATCCTTGGGCAAGACCCACTCCCCCAATATATAAATCACCGATCACACTAACTGGGCACATTTTCTTATCGTAGTTCAGCACATAATACGTTTGGTTTGCCAAAGGCATCCCATATGGAATGCTGTTCCAGTGTGCTTCCATCTGTTTGACTGGATAATAAATCGACCAAATTGATGCTTCTGTTGCCCCTCCCAGTGAAATTACTTCCGCGATCGGGAAATGTCGTTTTATTTTTTCTGGTAAAGGGAGTGGAATCCAATCCCCGCTAAGTAAGACCAAACGCAAAGAAGAATTTTCAAAATGAGAACCTACCTGATCCAATGCCAAATCCATGATTTTAGGTACTGTATTCCAGATCGTAATTCCTCTGCGTTCGACCGTACGGATCAGTTCTTGCATGTCTCTCGGATCACGAATCATTACCAACATTGCACCTGTACTTAACGTTCCAAAAATATCGTATACAGACAGGTCAAAACACATGGAGGAGATACCGATAATGCGATCGTCTTCATTCACCTGATATTTTTGATTGATATCTTGGATGGTATTTGCAACCGCTCGGTGAGTAATGATCACTCCTTTTGGTTTTCCGGTACTTCCTGAAGTATAGATAATATAGGCAAGATCTTCGGGACCAGCAATGGTAGGCAGATCTTCGGTTGCATATGATGACAAATGTTTCTCTTCATAAAGACCAGGTTCCAACAAAAGTTTGCATGAGCTATCTTCTAAGATATATGTTTGTCGATCTGGTGGATGATCGGGATCGATGGGTACATAAGCAGCATCCGCTTTTAATATCCCCATCATATTAACAATCGTATCAATCCGTCTTTGTGCCAAAATACCAACTTTATCACCTAGACCAATCCCTTGTTCTTGCAAATAGTGAGCAACTTGATTGGAGCGTTGATGAAGGTCCAAGTAAGTCAACCACTCTTGTTCAAAGACCACTGCCACTTGATCTGGTGTACGCTGTACTTGGTCTGCAAACAATTGATACAAGGTAGTGGAAGGTATTTTTTCTGTTGTCTGATTGTACTGCTCAATTAAAGTCTGATCCGATTTTTTCACTTGCAAAGAGGTTACGTCTCTTTGTTTCACCAATTGTTCCAACAGATCGACAAATTGGGAAAACAGTGCTTCCATCACATCAACATCAAACAATTCTTCTACATAGTTCCAGCTAATCAATAACTCTCCATTTTTTTCAATTACCACATTATCCAAATATACTTGTGGAGTCCGAGCGTGAATATGGCGGAGAGAGCCAAGCTGCTCCCAAGCAAAAGCACCCGCGCCTGCTAGCATCGAGGTGAAAACAATTGGCATGACTGCTTTTGGTCTCATTTGGTGATATCGAGTAAAATCTCGAATAAAGTTAACTCCATCATAATGACGATGTTCAAGTCCATCTAACAAAGTCGATTGAGTTTGCTCCACTCTGGTAAAGAAAGATTGCTCTGGATTCACATCCACGTCCAACAAGATGAGTGACGTGAAATCTCCCACAACCTGCTCTACTTCTTCATGAACAGGATAACGGTTAAATACAGTCAGATTAATTGCCAATCGACGTTGATTACCCCAATATGCCAACACTTCTCCATATATCGTACAAAGAAGGGCAGAAGGAGTTACCTCTTTCTCTTGTGCCAGCTTCCGTAACTTCGTCCATTTGTCTTTGTCCAAGATCTTAGTAAGTGATTGAAAGTTAGGGGTAGCAATCTCTGCTGGATCCTTTTTTAACGGCAGAGAAGGAGCAAATGGAAAGTCAGGCAGCTTGCTTGTCCAATACTCTTTTGCTTTTTTATATTCTTTACTTTGTTCCATTTCATCATAGATGAACATGTAATCTTGAAAATCAAAAGAAAGAGATTCTAATCTTTGATCTGGTTTGTGATAATAATGCAACAAATCATGTCCAACGATGTTCATGCTTGCCCCGTCCATCAATAAAGCATCATATCGAAAACATAACAAATAAGTGTCTTCTTTTAAAAGAAAGGCTTTCAATTCAAACAAAGGCCATTGCCCCAAAGGAAATACATGGTTGGTCATTCGAGAACGTTCTTCTTGCAATCGAACATTTTGTTTCCCATCATCTAAACCAATGAGATTTTCAATTTCAATCTGATAATCAGGAACGTCTTGTAAGATTTGCTGTTTTCCCTCTGGCAAGATCACAGCTCGTAACATAGGATGGCGCTGAATTACCTTTTGGAGACTTTGTGAAAGCCGATTGATATCCAATTTTGTTTCATATTCATAATACGATTGAGGTGAAATGCCGCTTAATTCAAACTGCGGATTACGCCCTAACATGTAAGCTGTCTGAACTTCTGTTAAGGAAAATGGCTTGGACATATCTTTAACACGGGTTGGTGTTTTATCTAGGCTTTCTTCTTTCTGCTCCACTTCTACACAAGAACTAAGTTGAGCAATCGTGGGATGTTTAAAAATATCCCTTGTACTTACTTTCAGATGGTCTTTTCCTAATAAATTGATAACCTGTAGTGCCTTAATCGACTCTCCCCCTAAGGCAAAAAAGTTATCATGAATACCGATCCGCTCGATCTCCATCACTTTTTCCCATGCTTGCACCAATTTCTGTTCGATTTGATTTCGTGGAGCGACATATGGGATGGATATTTGATCTGTTTGAGTTAAATCCAACAACCTTTTTCGATCCACTTTCCCATTTGGATTCAGTGGAATCTCTTTTACCTGAATCATTTTTTCGGGAATCATAAACTCAGGCAATTTATTGCTTAGATATTTTCTGAGCTCTTCAAAAGGGATCTTCTTATCCGATATATAGTAAGCAGCTAACAATTTTCTGTTTCCATCTACCTGATCAACAACAATAGCTCGACTTATCTCTGGATGTCTCTTTAGCTGAGCCTCAATTTCCCCTAATTCAATCCGATATCCCCGTATTTTCACCTGATGATCCATTCGACCGAGATAATCAAGTTCTCCATTAGGTAACCATCGGACGAGATCACCAGTACGATACATTATTTCTCCCGCCACAAAAGGATTCGGGACAAATTTTTCATCTGTCAATTTAGATTTACCAAGATAACCCCGAGCTACCGCCACTCCGGCAATACAGAGCTCTCCCGGCATTCCCCAAGGTTTCATTTGACTATATTTATTCAATACATAAGAACGATAATTGGGGTTAGGTTTCCCGATCGTCACTTCTTTGGCAGTACTCAAATCTTTTGCTGCTGCACAAAGGGTTGTTTCTGTCGGACCATAGATATTTAAAATTTGCGCTTCGCTGATGCTTCGAATTTTTTCAATCAAATCAATCGAAAATGCTTCTCCTGCTAACAAAATGGCCTTTAAATCTCTTAGAAACTCTGCCCCTTCTGGATTACTCAAAATCAATTCCATTCGCGATGGGGTCGATTCCCATAAATCCACCTTATGTTCTTTGACCAAATGAGCCAATTCTTTTGTTGCAAACTGTCCCTCTGTAGCAATGACTACCTTTGAGCCTTGAGTTAAAGGGATACATGTTTCTAACATAGATATATCAAAAGAAACACTAGCAAGAAACAAGAACGACTGATTATCTTTTAGCTTTTCTCTCATAATGCTTAAGAAATGGACGAGGGATCTCTGTTCCACCATTACGCCTTTTGGATTTCCTGTTGATCCTGATGTGTAAATAATATAAGCCAGATCATTAGGTTCACTTTCTCGATCTAGATTGCTTTCTTCACCTTGGAAGAGATGTTCTTCATCAAGATACAACACTTCACCGGAAAATTGCGGCAATCCTTTCTCTGTTCGCTTGCTCAGTAACCATTTTGCTTGACTATCTTGTAACATATATTCAATTCGTTCACTAGGATAGTGAGGATCGATTGGTAGATAAGCCCCTCCGGCTTTTAAAATCCCCATCATGCCAATAATCAATTCCAATGATCGATCTACCATAACCCCAACAATACTTTCTTTGGATACACCCTTACTTTGAAGAATAGAAGCCAATTGATTTGCTTTCTTATTCAATTCTCTATATGTTAAAGATTGATCATTACAAATAACAGCAATTTGATCTGGGGTTTTCAACACCTGCTCCTCAAACAAATCCTGAAATGTTTGAGACAAGTCTATGCCCATCTGAACTTGATTAAATCCTTCTAGCAACTCTTTTTCTTCTTCCGAAATGATACAGATATCTTTCACAGCCAGATCAGGATTTCTCAACACTTGCTTTAAAACATAAAGATAAGATTTGGCAAACTGTTGCAAAGGAAAAAGAGAATGAGACTTGCAAGAAATTTGAAATTCAAATTCATTATGTTTTTCATTCCATTTTCTTTGTATCCAGATGGTTAATTCATTCTCTGAGCATTCTTCTATTGAACTCTTATTATGTAATCCTTCCATCCCCAAAACGATTTGAAATGGAGTTGAATAGAGCTTCGCTAATAATTCAGAGAGTGGATAGTGCTGATTTTCATAACCAAGTAAAGTCGTTTGTTGGACCTGCTCCACTAATTGCTTAAAAGAGTGATGGGGATGGATTTCAGCTCCTATAGGAAGCAAATCATTCAGATTCTCTCTTTGTTGGTGATCTTTTCCGATTACAGGAACCCCGATTGTAATCCTTTCTTGGTCTGTATAATGTACCCAGCAAACCCTTAAAGCTGCCTGTAACCAGCTAAATAAAAATAAATCCTGTGACTTACTTATTTTTCGTAAAATTTGACTAAGCTCTGCATCCATTATGACTTGAACATGGTCGCATTGATTGTCTTTATTCATTTGATAATCGCTATTAAATAACGAAAAATCGGGTACACCGGAAGATAATTGCTCTTTCCAAAACGATTCTGCCACTTTATACTCATGAATCGAACTATGATCTTTGATATGCATTTTTACCTTCAGCTCCTTAACATTAATTTCCATCTATTCACTAATTTTTAACCCAACTTCAATCCCGTGGAGAAATACTTGATGGTTATCCAAACTTAAAAAGCGATAAATATCCTCAAATTTCATATGCCCAACCGAACAAACTCCCAAGTTTAATGTCTCAGCCACCATATTTAACGTAGCAGTGATGATGCCTGATTCAATGCAAGCAAATAAATATCCATCTGAACCATATTTAGGCATGGAAGCGCGCGCATTATAGACTAGATAAACCGAAAAGGCAGACTGGGTAAATAATTCTTGGTTAATCAACTCATGATCACTCTTGATTACTTGGTCAATATTGTTTACAAGCAAAAGACTATTCTCTGATGGGCTATAATAATAAAAACCAGCTTTCATACCTTCTACACGTTTCGGTTTTATATAGACAAAAATATCAATGGGATAAACCCCACCCGCACTGGCGTAATGGTAGTAGATTTTTTCTTCTTTCCTCTGTTTAAAAGTAGAAAACAGTTGCGCGAATTCTGAAAAAGGTACGGGATTTTTCATATCAAATTGGCGGCAAGATCTACGCTCCCTGATCATGGCGGGAAGCTCCTCTTTTGTTTCAAGTTGAATTCCAGTTGACCGCGCAGCAGGATGCATTCGATTTAATTGTTCACTGATATACTTGTCTAGATCATCTTTAGAGAAGCGAACCTGATCGCTATATGGATTCGGAAAAATTTTTTCTTGTGTGGAGAATACTTCTCTTGGATGTAATATGTTACTTACTAACACCCGATTCTTTATCATAAGTTCTACTATTTTTTGTGCCTCTTCTTCATTCCCTAACGAAAAGCGCTCTAATAGCTGACTGATCGTTACTCCCTTTTGGGCAAGAAAATAAAACTCAGGAAACCACTCAGACATAACTCCTGTATATCTCGTTTCCTCTATCAAAACTTCATTATGCAACTTCTCCCAATGCATAATAGGAGACCAATAATAAATTTGCTCGCTCATATTCCCCTCCATAAAAGGTTAATTTATTTTAAAAGTACAATCTTCCAATCCACAAAAAACAACCTTTATATAGTACATAATTGTTGAAATTCATACCATTTTTCATTAATAAGTTTCCATCCTGTTACCATTTGCCTTTGTTCACTACCAGCTGTGGTTGTGAAATAATACCAAGTCCCTTTAATGGATTGCCAACCAACTAGCATAATTCCTGATGAATCAAAATAGTACCAAGCATTATTAATAGATTGCCAATCTTTTTGTACAAGTCCATTCCTATAGTAATACCACTTTCTATTATCTTGATACCACCCATCTGTTGGAGCGGCTTAAACTGATTGCCTTACAAGTTTACTAGAGTTTGTTGCAGTTTCAGCTGAAGCTATTCTATTGATAGACGTCAACAAAATAATTGACGTACATAAAACAGATAAAGAACGATACAATAAACCATTCCCCTTCTCTTAGATTTTTTCGAAAACTTGTAATGATAAGAATAATATAATAATATCCGAATGTCAGTGAGAAAAAGTGAAAATATGTTGAGAATAAAGTATCAGAATATTCAATTTTAACAACACATACCCCTCCCTCCATGAGATTTCACATAGTCAGCGTATGCTAGCTTTGATAGTATCTTTCGAACAAAGGTTGGGTCTTCTCCCAATCGTTCAGCTATATAATGACTTTTTAACATACTCTCTGAGGAAGTAAGTAAGACGAGAGTTCTTAATGCGACATGAAACCACTTTGGCCCTAAATCACCTGCTTGTATAATTAGTTGCATGAAACTCCCTCCTAAAAGAAGGTTTATTTTTTGAATATTCCGTTGACAGTTATAACATATCCACTTTACAATTTAATTGTGATGATTTTATCAAAATTAAACTACTTAGAATACACTTCACTTGTTTGAAAACGATTATAAAAAGGGGTGTTAAAATGAAGAACCGAGTAAATCCAGATTTATTACCAGGATTAGAAATGTTTCAAGACCTCGATTTACGCCCAGAGTACTTGCAAGCAATCAGAGAAGGAATATCGCAAATGAGACCACCTACCGTTGTTGATGAATCCCTTTCATTAACAGATGAAGTCATTGTAGGACCTGATGCTAATTCATTACCATTAAGAATTTATCGTCCAAAATCAACTAATGAATCCTTACCTGTCCTGTTATGGATACATGGTGGCGGTTATATCTTAGGGTCTATAGATGATAATGATGATACTTGTATGAGGTTTGTAAAAGAAGCCAACTGTGTGGTCGTTTCTGTAGACTACCGTTTAGCTCCTGAACATCCTTATCCAGCACCAATTGAGGATTGTTACGCAGCATTAAAATGGATTGCTGATAATGCAGAGCCATTAAACATTGATTCGAATCGAATTGGTGTTGCAGGAGCGAGCGCTGGCGGTGGACTAACAGCAGCATTGACATTATTAGCCCGCGATCGACAATATCCTTCTATTTGTTTCCAAATGCCACTCTATCCAATGATTGATGACCGAAATAATACACCTTCTACGAATGAAATTAAAGAAGGATTTGTTTGGAATCAAAAGACAAATGAAGCTGGCTGGAAAATGTATTTAGGAGAAATATATGGAACGGAGAATATTCCTGCCTATGCAGCCCCTGCTCGAGCAGAGGATTATAGTAATTTGCCATACACCTACACATTTGTTGGTCAATTAGATCCATTCCGCAGTGAAACATTAACCTATGTAACCAAACTTGCGCAAGCTGGTGTTGATGTCGAATTTCATTTATATCCTGGGGCCTATCACTGGTTCGAAGGATTAAATCCAAATGCCGACGTATCTATTTACGCTGTGAATGAAATGATACAAGCAGTAAAGACTGGTTTCGAAAGAGTAGCTAAGGTAGAGGCTTAATCTCTTTACAAAAGAAACACTCACAAATAGTACACATTTGTGAGTGTTTTTACCTTTCAAACATGTATCAATTTGTTTTCAAGATACTTCCGGAATTGCTGATGCTATCATTTTTATCTCCTAACTAATTTAATAATTCTGGTTCTGGTGCAAAAACCATTTGATAGAGATATAGAACCTACATGGCCTATTCAATGACAGATTATGATGCAATTCCAAATAACTTATGTATGAACCCAACTTCATTTTGAGCAGACTTCACCTGT
>NZ_JAPHWH010000027.1:0-24818 GCF_026241455.1 Bacillus sp. DHT2 | reverse complement strand
TGTCCTTATCTGGACACGCCGATTTGCCAACGCAAAGAATACCAGTCATGTACCTGTCCCATCGGGACAATATCTGTAGGGGTGTTTGTCATATATACATTGATACCACTGAGTCGTTTACTACGAGGAGAATACTTCATTCCTTTCTTTTTTTCTCTTACAGCTTGATCTTGTAATCGTTTTTGTTGCTGTTGTTTTGTTAATCGGTGAACAATTACACGAGCTGGCACTTTATCAATCATTCCTACATAAGCATCAGCTATTTCACATGTTTGTCCTGGTTGAAGGGAGCTCATTAACGTCTCCATATCTATCTGTATATACTCTGTACCTTTCTTAATTCTTCCGTCTTGAAAATAATCAGGGTTAGGATTTTTTTGATAAATACGTGTATTCGACTTGATACGAGAGATATAGTAGGCCTCTTTATCTTGTATATATTGAAGGTCTTTTAAATGAAAATAACCTAAATCTCGGATACATAAATCATTCGCTGTCACAGTTGGGGCACACAGAGAGCCGTAAGTGCGATCATGTTGTTTACCTGGACCTGTATGAATATGTAGGAACTGTCCACTTAACAAATCATACTCAAGTTGAATTTTTATCCCAGCCGTATGGCTGCATCCTCCTGCACCTGGATAAACCGATGAAAATACATCCGGGAGTTGAAATGCAGTTGAATCTAAAATACGAATACGCTTGAAAACAGAAGTGTATGGAGAAGAAATCGGCATAGATGCGGCCAGTTTTTTGCTTAGTAGTTCGGCTAGTAGGTGTTGTAAAAGTTGGACGGCCGCCTTATTAAACCGTTGATTCAGTCCCTCAGGACTGATGAGTACTTCTGTTGATGCTTCTACACAGCTAGATAACTGAGTTAAAGAAGTCATAGCTACATTTTGGCTCAACCATACACATAAAGCTACTAAATCTTTTGCTTGGTACTTACTGGTTCGTTGTACAAAGCCAACATCTCTAGCAAGATCCCGTAAGGTATTTGGAGATAAAAAACTTTGAATCTCTTGAGCAAATAGTTGTAATTCGTCAGACACAGAAACAGACATACAAAAACGCCATCCTTTCCTATGATTCTACAGAAAGAATAGCGTATTTTTTCATTTGATGGAAAGTTTGTTTTATTAGCTTGATAGCGGTGTGGCCGGACCCCATACTCTCCCCCTTCACTTCATCATGCTACTTTTAAAAGTTGTTCCTCTATCTTTCAAAAGGCCTTTATTCTTTACTAGTTTATAACTCTTATCTCTCCTAAATTAGCTGTTAAATTAAATTTATAAAGTTGTTCTCCTGATAATACAGCATCTATTGCACACTTTCTAACCCCGCGTTTGTTTATTTGAACATTAGCCTTTGGTGGAATCTTAATATAAGCGCCTGCTGCACCACATGAACAGTTCAAATCTCCACCTATCTCATTCATTTCCAAATTAATCTTCCCTGAAATAGACTTAACATTAGTATGCTGAATTTTTCTTAATAAACGTATATCTGCAGGACGACTCCCAATCTTTAAATCTAAAGAATCACATAAGACATCATTTACAACCAATTTTGCAGTCTTCGTGTTAACTTGTATTTTTTTACCTTGAAGGCCCTCAAGAGTCAGTTCACCAAGATCTTGATTAATAGCTAGGTATTCCATCATCTCTTCTGGAATACCTATATCTAAATAAACTGATTTTGGAAATCCAATCATAAGAATTGGAGTAATGCGAACTTCTTGTTTTAAAATTAGACGATTCGCTAGTTGTTTTATTTCTATCCCCTTACAATGTCGTCCTAATGATCCATTAATAACTAATTTTGTTCCTTTTATAGCATGACAAAAAACAATTCCTCCTGTAATCTGAATTTCTATTTTAGTTCTTTCATTTAGCTCAACTGTTTCCTGATAGTTACTCATTGATCTCCCTCCTAAATTAATCTATTTCCATCCGATTTACTCTCTGCATCAATTCAAGAGAAACTAAGATTCCAATAGCAGCAATTATTACTAATATAATGACACCTAACATAGGATTATCATAACCAGATGCCACAGTATTCCCTAAAAGTGCAATTAAGCCGAAAGAAGAAATAATTGTAATAGGAACTGATTTTTTAATAAAACCTATTCTCATAGCGATAAGGGCTACCATACTTGTTATAAAAGCAGTAATTACAATCATTAACAATGTAGAAAAAATATCTTCCTGTGAAAGAGTATCTGGAACAATAGGAGAAATTTTTTCTGTTAAACTAAAAATAATGATAGGTATGGCACTGCAAATAATCATAGCCACCGTAGTAAAACTACTTACAATAAGTAATTTTACAAGTAAAACTTTCTTCCGATTGACAGGATAAGAAAATAACAATGTCATTTGTTTTCCTTTGTATTCTTCAATAATAAAGCGAGTATACATTACAGATGATATAGTCGAAAAAACAATCATTCCCATTAAGATAGTGAATTTATGGATATTAGCATAATTCTGAAATTGAATCTCATTTGTTTGTTGTGCAACAAATGCAACAAAATAGATAAACGCAAGCAAACCAATACTCGAAATAACATTTGCTAAAATAAACGTATTTATTTTATTTTTTCCAATTTCAAGTTGGATTAAATTAAGCATGTACTTTTCCTCCTGACATAATTTTGAAGAAATATGCTTCTAACCCCTTCGGAGATTTTTTCTTTACTTCTTCCAGAGGTGCTTCCTCTACCACTATCCCATTTACAATGACTCCAATTGAATCTACAATGTGTTCCAGTTCACTAAGGATATGACTTGAAATAAGAATGGTCATCCCATAATTTTCAGATAGATTTTTAAATAACACCCTCATTTCTTGAATCCCAAGTGGGTCTAATCCATTTACTGGTTCATCCAAAATTAAAAGTTTAGGTTTATGAATGAATGCACGTGCTATGGCTAATCTTTGTCGCATTCCTAATGAAAATTTAGAAACTGGTTGATCACCTGTTTGAACAAGGCCTACCATTTTTAATACTTTAGAAATCTCAAATCCTTCAGCATTCATATAAGCCAAATGAAATTTCAAATTCTCAGTTGCTGATAAATGCTCATAAAATACCGGAACTTCAATTAAAGTTCCTATACTTTTTAGTATCAAATCGCGCTTTTTCGTTACGTCCATTCCAAAAATTTCAACCTTCCCAGATGTAGGAAGCAATAAGCCCGATAAAATTTTAAATACTGTCGTTTTACCTGCACCATTGGCACCTAAAAATCCATAAACAGTATTAGCTGTTACCGTCATCGTACTTCCTTTAATGACCTCTGAACCATCAAATACTTTTACCAAGTTGTGTGTTTTTACGGCAACATTATTCATTAATACCACCCAGTTCTATATTTGGATAATGATTCATAAGTTCTTTTATTAATTGATCACTTACAATATCAACCCCTAACTGTCTCATCATATGTTGCAAAAACTTTATCCGATTAATCGTTTCTGATTTTTTACGATTAAATAGGATTGGGTTCGTCCAAACATCCATCAAAAGCATAAAAACTTCTGCACATTCATTGGGATATTCCGTTGTAATGGAACCATCTGCTATCCCTTGTTTCATGATTTCCGTAAATATTAACGCTTCTTTATTTACACTTGCTTTTATTCCTTGCACAATAAACTGTGGATTTTTTATTTGGTAATTCAAAATATCATCAATAGAGTGAATGTTTTTATCTGATGCAATTCTTTCTAAAATTTTTGTTAACTTATCCCTACTATTTACTGAATCAATACTATTAACTAATTGCTCCAACATCTCGTAAGTATAATTAAACTGTCGTTCCATGACTGCTTCTAATATATCTTCTTTCGATTTAAAATGATGAAAAATAGCTCCTCTTGACATTCCAAGAGAATCAACAATATCTTGTATGCTCGTTTTATCAAAACCTTTTTCACTAAACAGTGTTGTGGCTACTGTTAGGATTTTTTCAATTGTTTGCTTTGAATCTTTACTTCTCATTTAAAAACCCTCTCTCATTATAAATACCGGACATCGGTATGTTTAGACTAACATTACAATATTTGTATGTCAACATGATGTGTTAACGAATAGTCTAAATTTTTCAACATAGGGTCTCGCCCCACCACCATCAAGTTAAGAGATTCATTATTTCCTAAGACAACAAATGAACTGGATTACCATAGACAACTATGAAGAGATAAAATTTTCGTTTTGGGGATACTTCAAAATCTTAGCTTGATGGGTATGTGGCGGTACCCCATGCCCATCAACTTAAGAAAACAGAGCAATCTCAAAAAGAAAAAGTAAGATGAATCCTTATAACTAACTGTAGAAAAACAGAATTTTTGTGTAGGCCTTTTTAAAGATAGTAACTTGATGGGGATGTGGTGATACGTGGGGATTCTACGACAAAAGTAGTAGGATTTCCACTTGAATTTCATCTTTTAGATTGATTCATTTAGCTGTTTATTTTAATAAAATAGTGATTAGGTATATTGAGCTTAAAAGATATAAAATGATATTGGTAATAATTAAATACTTATAAAAGGAGGAGTTTTGATGATTAAAGGGATTTTTGAAACACATATTAATGTAAGTAATTATAAAATATCCGCTGAATTCTATGAAAAATTATTTAATATTATTCCTTTGTATGAAGACTCTAATCGAAAATCTAAATTTTACTGGATCGAAAAACCTGGAGAAGCTATGTTTGGCATTAGAGAAAATTATCCTTCACCGGAGGTTCAGCGTCAACATTTCGCTTTTAGAGTAGATGTGAAAGATATTATTAAAGCGAGAAATTATTTAAATGAATTAGGAATTGAATCTGCAAATTTCTTTGGTGGAAATTCCGAAGAATTAATGGTATTCCCTTTTATGCCTGCTGTGTCGATTTATTTTACAGATCCAGATGGTCACTCAGTTGAGTTTATTTCTATGTTAGAGGATAAACCAAGACCGGAACTTGAAATTATGTCCTGGAAAGAGTGGGAATTTATACACGGAAGATAATTATAAATTACAATAAAGAAGGGAATAAACATAATGATACAAAACATATACGAAACACATTTACATGTAAGAAATTTAGAAAAGGCGATAGATTTCTATCAAAATAAGTTAGGGTTAGCATTAGCAAGAAAACTATCTAAAAGAAGAGTGGCTTTCTTTTGGGTAGGAGAAAATAAAAAACAAATGCTTGGACTATGGGAAGTACATAATATTGAAGACTTTGAGACGAAACACTTTGCTTTTGGTGTAGATCTAGAGTTTTTAAAGACTTCTAAATTGTGGTTAGAAAAGCGTGGAATAGAAGTGATAGGAAGTCAGGGAAAAGGAAATCAAGAGCCAATTGTCCAAAGATGGATGCCCGCTGCAAGTGTATACTTTCTGGACTGTGATGGAAATAAATTAGAATTTATTTCTATGTTACATGATAATCCAGATGAATTAGAATATGCATCCTATTTAAGTGAATGGGATGCGGAACACCAAAAAAATGAATGAAATTGTATCTATAAAATGGGGTAGCACCACACATCCATCAACTTAAGAAAAGTAAACACCCCAAAAACAAAAAATGAGCTGACTTCTCAAAATAACTAACTATAGAGAAAGAAAAATTTCATTTAGTGGGTACTTCAAAACCTTAGCTTGATTGCGATGGAGGCACCATATCAAAAAAAGAAAATTGTGCGTTTAGACATATTTTTCAACCGCTTCCTGTACGTTAAGGGACTCGTTATTTTTTTACAGTTTTTTATTATGAAATTCTAAATAACTAATTATAATAGGTGAAAAAAACGATCAATAGTTGGGGTACGGAAAGGATTCGAATTTACATTCTTTCTCAATACATATCATGGATAAATAAAGTAAAATATGGGTTGGGGCTATGTCTCATGTTGTGTTAATCCTAACAATAACTAAGGGTACATAATATGCTTTCATACCTTTGAATAATTTTTTTATAGAAGGGATGGAGATTTAACTGGCTCAAATTGTTGGTATTGATAGATACCTTTGTACTGGGGCTTTAATCTATATGCGTGAGGGCCTTTCCCTAAGTCTTTTCAGGAAGTAAGGATCAGTAAGCAAACACTTATACAATATGAATAGAGGAGAGGAATGCCTTATGAAAATACGTATTCAAATTACATGTGCAAGTCTGGCCCTTTTAATAGCTGGAAGTTCCCTGTTATATACAACACCAACCTCAATTGTAAAAGCAGAGCCTACTCAAAATGTATCTAGTTCGTTACAAACAAATACTCAACGAGATCGTACTTCCGTCAAGCAAGCAATGCGGGATACATTGCAACTTGGATACCCGGGGATACTTGCTAAAACTTCTGAGGGTGGAAAAACGTGGGGGTATGCCGCTGGAATAGCGGATCTGAGAACCAAGAAACCAATGAAAACAGATTTTCGCTTTCGCATTGGGAGTGTGACGAAGACGTTCACCGCAACAGTTGTACTTCAATTAGTTGGAGAGAATCGCCTGAAGCTAGACGACCACATCGAAGACTGGTTGCCTGGTGTCATTCAAGGAAATGGATATGATGGTAACAAGATTACTATCCAGGAGATATTGAACCATACAAGTGGTATCGCTGAATACTCAAGGTCAAAAGACGTTGATTTTACGGATACAAAAAAATCGTATACGGCTGAAGAGTTAGTGAAGATGGGGATTTCTTTTCCCCCAGACTTTGCTCCAGGAAAGGGCTGGTCTTATTCAAACACAGGATACGTATTACTGGGTATCCTTATTGAAAAAGTAACTGGAAACAGCTATGCGGAAGAGGTTGAAAAGCGAATTATTGAACCACTTGAATTGTCGAATACATTCCTACCAGGCAACTCAAGTGTTATTCCAGGCACTAACCATGCCCGTGGATATGTCCAACCAGACGGAGCAAGTGAGCTAAAAGACGTTACTTATTATAACCCAAGTGCAGGTAGCTCTGCTGGAGATATGATTTCTACTGCTGACGACTTAAACAAATTTTTCTCTTACTTGCTCGGTGGCAAATTACTGAAAGAACAGCAACTAAAACAAATGCTTACTACAGTTCCTACAGGAAAAGAAGGAATCGATGGATATGGTCTTGGAATCTATGAAACTAAGCTTCCAAGCGGTGTCTCGATATGGGGACACACAGGTGGCATTCTAGGGTTTACTACTCTTGTTGGAGGTAAACTTGGAGGCAAGCATACGTTGGTCGTCAATTGGAATAGTTTGGGTAGAACTGACAGTCCTAATCCTTTTAAAAAAATTTTACTTGCTGAATTTAATAAGTAGGAAAAATTTATCGTAGTTTTCATAGTTAAAAATATACTTTTCTGTTTCAAAAGCCCCAACTTATTTTCAAGAAAAATTTGGGGCTTTTTTTGTTTTGATGGCGTTTATTCTCCTTAAGTTGATGGATGTGGGGTAGCACCACATGTCCATCAACTTAAGAATTCTGAATTACCCCAAAACGAAAAAATGAGCTTTTTTTGTTACAAGTTAGCACAAAATTTCATTTTTGGGGTACTATCAAATTTTAGCTTAATGGCTATGGGGGAGCATTAGGAAAATGCGGATTTACAACGTTTTTAGGATTTTTTTAGCCATGACTGAATATATGGTTCATATGAAGCCCAAACAGGCATAGATATTTCCTTTTTTAAGCCTTCTTTCAAAACTTCGTTATATCCATATACCCATTCTGATAAGCCTTCTTTCATATGATTTTCCACCATTTCTATAGTATTCTCAGATAAAAACATTTTCTGTATTAAATGTGAAACTATAAAAAGGGGAAAGTTAAAGAATTTAGACGAAATATTTTATTTGTAGGTATACCATAAGCTTTACATACATTGATCCCTTCTCTAAAAGGGGTCACCATATCAAAAAAAGAAAATTGTACGTTTAGACACATTTTAGCCGGTTCCCTGTACGTTAAGGAATTAGTTTGTATTATTTTTCATTTGATTTATCCTTAAAAAGAACGTTGTATGTTTCATCTTTTTCACTCAATGTAGCGAAAACAGGAAAAATCCACAGGAATAATGGATCTACGTTGAGTAATCTCGTTCCTGAAAATTGTCTTAATGTATCAGCTGACAGATATTGAGTTTGAAGACAATACGGGCAGTCTTTCCCTTCTCTTTTAAAGAACAATGACCATACCTGCAAAGCATTCCATCTTCTTTTGCAATTTGTGCAACGCGTCATAAAAACTTCCCCCTTCTATATTTATCGCTTAAAACTTATAGTTAGAGTGTTTAAGTCTACTGTTCCTATATGCTGTACAGAGGTTTATATACTTATACCGCTTCCTTAATTGCAAAACATAACTAAAAGGTAAAAGAAAAGACACCTTAAGGTGCCTTTCTCCGACTTGTTAACCACTTTAATTTTAACAATATGTATTGGACTCCCATCCAAATATAATTTTACCATATTTATCTATATTTTTATTGAGAAAATACCATTCAAATCAGTATTTGGTTTATTCGGGTTTCTTTTGTTTCAAGAAAGATGTTAATACAAATTCTTTTTTGAATACATCATAAGAAAAACGGCAAATCACTTCTTCAGTATATAGATCCCATATAAAAGTTTTGTTTTTTGTATTGTTTATATTTTCTGTTGTTCCTTCTCCTTTTTCCCCGTCAACAGCAGCGACAACTTCATCATAAGTCATATATTGTTTCAATGAATTATATGATTTAAGTTTGTCATAATAATTTTTATTGGATTTGAATTCCTTTAATTCTCTTACCCCTTTTTCTAGGTCTTTTACTTTTTTATCGTTATCATCAATAATCTTGTCTACTTCATCCTCTGAAAAGGTTTTAACATCATTATTACTTACAACAGATTCAGTAAGTTGTGATGCAAGTAATCCTGTTCCAAAGAACAAACAAATAGAAATTAAAAGGAATCTACCTGTAAAAACGAAGCTTTTTTTAGTTGGTAGTCCCTTTTTTAATTTTGTAAGTGGCTCCAAAAAGAAGGAATCGTTGCCGTACTCCCTAAAAGGATTTGCGCAAATATTAAATTGTTTAAATTTATTAATATGTTAAAATGGAATAAAAAGGATTAGTATATAATTAAAATATAGTTCTAAAAAAGAAGGTGTAATATATGCAAGGGGTACGGAAACGATTCTGGGTATGAGGGGCCACTCTGGGATTTAATTACAAATAAAAAAAGAACTTTATTCAAGTTCTTTTAATCTACGATACAGAGCGGCCTGACTCACTCCTGTAATTTGGCATATTTCCTTAAGGGGTACAGCCAACGTACTAACATAAAACCCACGCTAAGACATTTTTTTGAAAGTTACTTTGTATTTCAAGTCACGATTGCTCCCTCTACCCCATTATGGTATGATGTTCCAATGGTTAAAAAACGGTATTAACATTAAAGGGGGAATAAGATGTTAGGCTTGCCAAAAGGAGAGGTCTTTTTAGTTCCTTGGACAGAGGAATGGAATAAAGAATTTTTATTAGAGAAAGAAAAAATACAAGATAAAATAGGTGAATATATAATGGATATTCATCACATAGGGAGTACATCAATAAAACATTTAAGTGCAAAACCAATTATTGACATAGCCATAGAAATCAAAGATTTTAATGATGGTGGGAATACTTCCCCATCTTTAGAAGAGTTGGGATATTCGTATAAAGGAACAAACATTTTGCCTGACAGACATTATTTTAGTAAGGGTGAACCAAGAACCCATCAAATCCATATGTATCAATGTGGAAATAAATATTTACTTGAACAGCTAATGTTCAGAGATTACTTGAGGGATAATGATGAAGCAAGAATTAAATATGAACAGCTCAAACTTAATTTAGCAAAGTTAAATAAAAATAATAAACATAAATATGCAGAAGAGAAAACGGCTTTCGTTAAATCAATTTTAAAAAAATTTTAAAGGGTTTCTTTATTAAGCTAACGGAAGCGTATCTTCCATAAGGGGTACAGCCACATTGCCATCAACCTAAGAAAACAGGTCACCCCCAAAACGATAAATAAGCTTTTTCGTTACAAGAAAGCCTAAAAATTTCGTTCTGGGGGTGTAATAAAACTTTAGGTTGATGGGCATGTGGCGGGACCCCAAATAGATAGAAAGCCGACTCATAAGTGATATGAGCCGGCTTTGTTTAATTTATTGTTCTTTTTTAACTTCTGGTTTAACTGTATAAGTGTAACCTTCATTAGTAGAAGTGTTATCTTCGTTAGTAGATTTGCTATTCTCAACATCCGTACCGCTAGATGTAACAGCAAGTGCTTTAGGTGACGCTACAACAGGTTTTACAGTTACAGAGAATTCCGTTCCATATTGAGCTTCGTATTTACCACTTCCTATCACAGATACCGATCCATCCTCACTATGAGTTTTTACAAGTTTATAAACACTTTTATCGAATTCATCCGCAGTCGTATGTACTAAGGAATTAAAACTCATCGCTCTCGGTCCAATCCCATCATGATACGAAACTTGTCCGTGAAGTCTAGATAAAAGCTTTACATTTCCGCTGATTTTATTAGTATTTAAAGTTACCAGAACTTCAACTGCTGAATGAGCAGGAACTACGATATTTTGCGGGCTAGCAGTATACGTATAACTTTGGGTCTTTGTATTTTCATTTGTATTGGAGAAATTATATTCAGTAGATAGTTCAACGCTTGCCTCTCCAATAGTCGGAATACCAAACGATACACTAGTAGATACACCTAAGTTAAATCCATGTGTAGTGGCACTAGAAACAGAATGCTCAATTGTCTTTGAGAATTCATTTGTAGTGTAGGTTTGATCCTGATCTGTATTATTCCTAAAAATTGACTTACCTACAAACAGAGTTTCTGAATTTTTAATAACAGGATTATCATCTGCTTCTACTGATGATCCGAGAACCTGATAAATTTGAAACTTAGGATTCGTAAGCGTATAATAATACTGGTGATAAATGCTAAAAATCTTTTTGAACGGCTCATCCAAATTTTCAATAATAGAAGGATTTACTTGGTTTGCTGTAACATTTTGAATCGGGCTAATTTGAGCTGCACTTGCTGAATTCGGGGATGCGAATGCAAATGAAGTACCAATAGCTCCAATCATAGCAAGTGATAAAATTTGTTTAGTCTTCTTATTGTTTTTTGACATATTACTAGCTCCTCTTTTGAGATTATAAAATTCTAAGTTATTTTGTATGTATAACAATTGAATTACTATTATTCTATAAAATAGGTAAACTTCACTTAAGGGATTCAGCACCCATTACAGCACAGTATCCTACTCGGACTAAGAGATGGTATTTTACATAAATACTGCAAATAATCCCTTCAAATTTTTTAGGAATTTCCGTCCATTGAGTTCACAAGCTCTGTTCTACTTAATTTAGAATATTAAAATGTACATACTGAAATACGATTTCGCAAATTTAAAATACAAATGCAAAAGAAATAAAAACTTTTTCTATCCCTATTTCTCTTACCTTTATAGAATGTAAGGACCTTACATTATTAAAACACCGTAATCGTTTTCAGTCTCCTTTCATATTTCTTATAATCATGTTGATAAGTTCATCTTAGTTTATATATCTTTCAAACCCCTTGCAAAAGTCTTGCAAAATATAATAAAAGAGTAACACCCCATCGCTATCAAGTTAAGAAATGCATTCTTCCACAAAACGAAAAAACTGAACTAAATACCTATGAATAACTACAAATTTGCAAAACACTTTCAATATGGGCCCATCCCATTGTCATCAGTCTAAGGTTTTAATGTACTCCCTAAATAAAAATTTTCTTTCTCTACAGATAGTTATTTATAATATGGCGACCCCTATTTGTAATTAAATCCCAGAGTGGCCCCTCATACCCAGAATCGTTTCCGTACCCCTGCAAAGATCTACATTTGGTTTAATTAAATCTTTTACAACGCTTTTTTCTATTTTTCTGTTAGTCCAAAATGGATTACTAATGTTTTTAGACTATTGGAATGGACGAGAAGTATCTCAAGGTAAAGTTATTATGTTTGCTGTAGGAATATTATTGTTAGGAATATCTATATTTCTACATAAATTTAAAAACATTCCATTAAAAAACAGTAATTAAATCTTTATATTCAATATTTGTTTATCCCTAGCTTATTGCTAGCTTTTTTACTGCTGATAATGATGCGTTATGTTAACCCCATATGAATAGAATATACAGGATTCCTTGTTCAACTAACTGGCAGGTTAATTGAATAAGGTTCTACCAAAGGATATACCATTAATCATGTAGAATTCACATAAAAATAAATGTAGGAGGATAGAAAAATGGACAATCCAGTTATATGCACGGAAAGGTTAATTTTAAGAAGAATGACTAAAGATGATACTGAAAATTTGATGAAAATCTTTTCAGACCCAGTAGCAATGCGGTATTATCCTTCAACCAAAAACGAAAGTGAAACAATGGAATGGATTAATTGGACCCTAAAAAATTATGATGAATATGGGGTAGGTTTATGGATAGTAGAAGATAAAGTAACTGGAGAATTTCTTGGACAATGTGGTATTGTACCTCAAGAAGTAGATGGCGTAATGGAGATGGAGATAGGTTATTTATTTGTTCGGCGTGTCTGGGGGAAAGGATATGCAACAGAAGCAGCTTTAGCGTGTAAGAATTACGGATTTGAACGACTAAAATTAAATAGGATGGTCTCATTGCCCGATGTAAATAATATTCCTTCAACTAAAGTTGCTAAACGAATTGGTATGCAGGAGATGAAAATTATAAACAAATGGGGAAAAGAAGTGTATGTTTACTCTGTCTCTATTTAAAAACTATGATTAAATTGAAGTATGTGAAGGGTTACACTTAAACTATCGGGTGCTTTAATTTATCAGGAAACTAAGAGATTTTAACTTCCAATAACAAAAATTATGTGCACACTAAAGTCCTCCAGTTAAATAATCTGGAGGACTTTTAATAGTCTTCTAAATACATTGAATCCCGATAATGATGCGTTATGTTAACATCACATGAATATGATATACAACAGGAATTCTCTAATCAGGACACGAATTTATTCTTTATTAATAAATCATGATTAGAGGAATTGAAAAATGTCGACTAAAGAGACTCCACTATTAGAAAGGAAAGATATAATACTACGTCCCATAGATCCTGAAAAGGATTATAAGCAATGGTATAAAGTAATGAAAGACCCTGAAATGCATAAATGGACAGGAAATACAGTGCCTAAAAATCCTGAAGAAACGAAAGAAATGTTACAGCATTATAAAGAACTCGATCATATCATAGCATGGTCTGTGATATTGAAAAGTACACAAGAAATGATTGGGACCTATTGGCTTGCTGTGCCAACTACTACTGGAGAGGGAATAGTGATTACAGGTGATGCACAACGAATAGCAAGAAAATATTGGCGTACAGGTATTACTTCTCAAGTCAGAAAATTAACATATGATTATGCGTTCTCCAGATTAGAGGTAGATGAAATCCGTGCTTCAGCATGGAAAGATAACACGAATTCGTGTCGTTCTATGGAAAAAGCAGGCTTCGTATTATTAGGACAAAGAGAAAGATTATTTTCAAAGTATGAAAAAGTCATGACAGAAAACCTTTATACTTTAAGAAAAAAGGACTGGTTCAACAAAAAAAGTTAACTTCCGAGAACGCATGTTATATTAACTAAATTAGCTTAAGATTAAATCATTGGAGGAAAAAGTATGAAAAATAAAATACCTCTAATAACATTCATTTTAGCTGCTTTATTTGTAGCTGGAGGTTTTGCATTCTTCTACTGGATCAAAACATTCCCATTCAACTAAAGAAACCTAACTACCAATAACGATAATTATGTAAATGAGCCGTCCATATGGACGGCTTATTATTTTTTTACTTAGCGTGGTTTTTTTCCAAAATGCTGGCGGTACCCCTTTTATTAGCCACTTTATTAAGTGCCTGTCAACAGAACGATAAAGAAGAAGCAAAAAGTGAAGAATCAAAAGTTATGGACACTATTATGGAAACGGTAGATGGAAAGGACTTCCTTAGTGGGGTCACCATACATGCCCATCAACTTAAAATTTTTGTAGCTTTTATAACAACGAAGTTTATTTTTATTGTTTTTGGGAACAATTAATTTCTTAAATTGATGAGCATGAGGATTTCCTACTTTAACTGAAAATCACTCAGATTTTTTGAGTTTAATTTCTTTAAAACATGAAATAAAACAGCTAATAGAGAGTAACAGAAATGTACAAGAAATGAGCCAGATTTTATAATCTATGATACTAATAATGAATGCAAATATTGAGGCTATAAACATTACGAAATTGAAGGAAAAATAAAACCATTTACTAGATTTTTTATAATTTTTCATTAAAAAGGCTCCATTTATCAATATTTTATACATATTATACCATTAGAAGTTGATATTTAATAAGAGAAAGTTATATGTGAAAAAATTACTAAACCCTTGTGAAAGCAATATTTTTTGGGTTATACGATGGTACCATACATCACCATCAAGTTAAGATAAATTTGTATCCATATAGCGAAAAAATCGCTATTCTTTTTGTAGAAATATGCAGAAAGGATGGCATTTTTTATGAATCTTTCGATTCAAGATGAACTCCAATTATTTGCTGAGGAATTATATCAATATTTTACTCCTTCATTTTTAGAAGAGCTTGCTAGAGAGTTAGATTTTGTTCAACGAAAGCGTAAGTTTTCAGGACATGACTTAGCCACTATCTGTGTTTGGATGAGTCAACGGATAGCGAGTGATTCTTTAGTTAGACTGTGTAGTCAACTACATGCAGCTACAGGAACTCTTATTAGTCCAGAAGGACTAAATAAACGGTTCAATAAAAAAGCTGTTTGTTTTTTAAAACATGTTTTCTCTGCATTATTAAAAAATAAAGTTTATGAAACTTCAGTGATTCCAAGTTCTTCACTAACCCATTTTCAACGAATTCGTATTTTAGATGCAACGATTTTTCAAGTACCAAAACACTTAGCTAGTGTGTATCCCGGTTCGGGTGGTTGTGCACAAACAGCAGGTATAAAGATTCAATTAGAATATGATTTACATAGTGGGCAGTTTTTAAATTTTCAAGTTGAACCAGGGAAGAATAATGATAAAACCTTTGGAACAGAATGTTTAGCGACATTACGGCCTGGCGACCTCTGTATTCGAGATTTGGGTTATTATTCACTGGACGATTTAGATCAAATGGACCAACGTGGGGTATATTATATATCGCGGCTGAAATTAAATAATATGGTGTATATCAAAAATGAGTTTCCTGAATACTTTCGAAATGGGACAGTAAAAAAACAGTCTCAGTACATCAAAGTTGATTTAGAACACATTATGAATACCTTAAAACCAGGACAGGTCTATGAAATAACAGATGCTTATATTGGAAAGGATAAAAAACTATTTACACGCGTTATTATATATCGATTAACTGAAAAACAACTTCGAGAACGTAAGAAAAAACAAGTGTATACCGAAAGTAAAAAGGGCATTACATACTCAGAGAAAAGCAAACGATTAGCTGGTATGAACATTTATGTTACCAATACACCTTTGGAATGGGTTCTGATGGAACAAATACATGATTTTTATTCCCTCCGCTGGCAGATTGAAATTATCTTTAAAACTTGGAAATCCTTATTTAAAATTCATGATTGGCACAATGTCAAACGAGAGCGATTAGAATGCCACATTTATGGAAAACTCATCGCTATTTTTCTATGTTCTTCTACTATGTTTAAGATGCGACAATTAATTTTACAAAAGAAGAAAAGAGAATTAAGCGAATATAAAGCCATTGGAATGATTCAAGACCATCTATACATTCTTTATCAAGCTATACAGCAAAACACCCGAGAAATAACAAAGATTTTAATCCGTCTGTTCCATCTTCTACAGAAGAATGGACGAAAATCTCACAGATATGAGAAGAAGACTGTCTTTGATATTATGGGTGTTGTCTATGAGTATAATGGATTGAGAAAACAAAAGAAAATTGCATAATTAAAAAAGTGAAACCCGTTAGGGTTTATTTGGTATGCGCATTTTTAAGAATATACTTCTATTTTAAGAATGTTTTAACCCGGCTGAACGAAAGTTCAGTTTGTTTACACTCTTAAGTTGATGGGCATGGGGTCACCATATCAAAAAAAGAAAATTGTACGTTTAGACATAATTTGGACATACTTTAACCGATTCCCTGTACGTTAAGGAATGGGTTAATTTGTGAGATATGTGAATTATCATTAAGAAGATTATTTAACACTAAAAAATTTGGTTCTGGTGCAAAAACTTCGAAATATCTGCAAGTAATCTCTCAAACTTGGACATACTGATTACGTCCTTTTTTAAAGTGCTAGTATCAGTATGTCCAAGTTTAGGAGGGAACTTTAAATAACTGCCATTATCAATAATTGTAAAAAAATGTCGGGAAATTTTTCTGAAAAATCTTAAATTTTTATTGGTATTTTTGTTAATTATTGTATAATCATATCGAATACTAAATATACACAAAAGGGGATGGATTATGAAAAAGTTATTAAGTACCGTTATTGCTGCAACTATATTAACATTGCCGTATGGGGTAAGTCATGCAGAAGAATCAAGTAAAGTTGGACTTAATTATGAACAAGCATTAAAAAAATTTGACACAATAAAAAACAGTATTGGTAATACTAAGCTAGATATAAAAGAAAAAGAGAAAATTAGAAAAGAAAACTATGAATTATTAAACGCAGTTTTAGATGCGAATAAAGATATGGAAACTCAAAAAGTTGAAAAAATCATTTCTGCTGTAGAAGATATTGATGCACTTATGTATGATCTTGAAGCAGAAAAAGGTAATACTAACTTTGGAAGTAAATCAATAGATTATGAACCTGGTAAAGAAAAAACTTCTAATAAAATGCAGGAAGCTGCTGCAAGTTGGAGTGGAAAAGGTGATATATTAGTTAGCATGAAAGCTAAAACATATGGCTTACCACATGGACATGCAGCCATATTAAGTACAACACCACATTATGTTATTGAAGCATTGCCTAGTCCAGGTGTTGTTCATCAGTCAGCCTCAAAATATTGGTCTACAGTAGATGATGAAGGACAATATTATGTTAAAGGTGCATCAAATTCAGCATATTTAAACGCAGTTTCTTATGCAAAAAACCAAATTGGTGAACCATACAAGTTAAAAACTAGTTTAAATAATACTTCGGAATGGTATTGCTCAAAATTAGTTTATAAAGCTTGGCTTAATGCTGGATATCATGTAGGTACACTTGATGCTTATCTAGGTGTTGTTCTTCCGGGAAGTATTAAATCAGATATGGATACTGTTAAATATAAGAGCAATCCATACTAAGCATAATAGAATACGATTTAATCGTATGAAATATAAAGAAAAGCGTGCCAAATTAAATTGGACACGCTTTTCTTTAAAATATACATAAAAGGATTTATCTAACGGAATTCATTATATTACTTCGGAAAAATTCTAATACTACTTTTAATTAATAAGGAGAAAAAATGAAAAAAATTATAATGATTGGACTTGTTAGTTTTTTATTTTTAATTGGTTGTAATCAATCCAAAACATCTGAAAGTGTAAAAGAAATTTCAGATGTAACACAATTTTCACCTAAAGGAAGTGGAAATTATCTTTTATTTCATTTAATCGATCCTTTTGGGAAAAAGGGTTATATCAACGAAGTTGATAGTTCGGCTAAAGTACTTAAGAAGCATACTATTACAGATAATCACTTTTCTCCCTCCGATGTGTTTCATTTTCAAGATCAGTTCTATTTTGCAAGTGGAGCATATTCTAATGAAACTCAAGTAATGAAATATAATCCGTCAAATAAAAAGATATCATTGATTGAAACAGGTCAAAATAAATTTATAGAGAAATATTATAAAGATGATGTATCGGAATATGTTATAACAGTTGTAAATAAAGACGATAGTAATGATGTATGTGATATTAAGAAAAAGAAATGTGTTAATTTATCACAAGGATATATTGCACAGGATATTACAAGTATTAATAATCATATAATTGTCGTTGGAGTAGATAATAAATCAATGGAAAGTAAAGAAAAAGTTACGGTTATAAAAAAGTATGATAGAAATTTAAATTTAATAAAAGAAATTACTTTAGATATACTGCCAAATTATTTCACTTATACTCATCAAGCTCAAAAATTATATTTATTTATGATCAATGGAGATATAACAGAAGTTGATAGTGAGTTAAATATAAAGACTTATCCTATTGATTTATCTAAGTTTTCTCAAAAAATAGCAAGAGTTAATTATAATAAAAATGTAGTGATTGATAAAGATACAATACTGTTAAATTTGGAGATTCGCGAATTAGAAAAAAAATTGAGTTCTCTTGTGAAAATTTCTTTTAAAAATCATACTCCTCATTTAGAAGAGATTGATAATAGTAAAGGAGAAAGTGTTTTAAATATAGATCAAAAATCTAACGAAATTTTTACAAGATCTTATGAAAATAAACGTACAATTATTAAAATAAGGGATCTTAAAACACTTAAGGTTACAAATACACTGAAGTTAGAAAACAATGATCCTATATATTTTGTAGATAATATTAAATAATATTAAGAGAAAGTTTATCAAAGTTATACGTAAAGAAGGTTATTAAAAGAATTACAGAAATAGTTAAAGGAAACTATTGTAAATAAAGGTAATTATTTTTATCTAAGAACTACCTTTATTTAAATTTATTACTGAATAGAGTTTTTAATATTACAAATACGGGGAGTGAAAAGAATGTATTGGCAGACTCTTCCTAATTGGTTTTGGGTAATATATTATTTATTTCTATTGACTACATTAGGAGCTTCAATCTTTAGTATAATTCGAAGGAAAATGAAAAGTTTGTCTATTTTAGCATTCATTTTTGTTATGACAATCCCAATAATAAGTCTCATAAATAGTATTGACAGACCAGCAGGAACAAATGAATTTGAATATTTAATTAGTCAATTGCAACAAGGCTTTATTTGGTCAATATTTATAATTATAGGTTATTTGTTTTTATTAGTATGGTGGTTGTTGTTTTTGCTCAATAGTAAGACTATAAGTTAAGTTTATTGCATTAAAAGTACGATTTTATTCCTTTTTTGATTATAGATGAAAAAGTTTATATCCTCTATTTGTAATCATACTGAGCAAATAAATAAGTGAGCTGTGATGAAAATCCGGCTCTTTTGTTATTTTCAGAAATTTATTTAAAAAAATCACGTTTTTATTAAAAACGACTTCTCATACTTGTGGTACAAACCAACATAAATATAAGCTATTGCTGTTCTTGTTCCATTACTACACAGACCTCTAATTCACATATCTCACAAATTAACCAATTCCTTAACGTACAGGGAATCGGTTAAAATATGTCCAAATTGTGTCTAAACGTACAATTTTCTTTTTTTGATATGGTGACCCCTTAGTGCCTCCATGAGCGATACACCAAGAACAGTAGACTTAGAAATAGCTGATACTGTTAAATACAAGTAAGGTAAAAAAAGAGATTAACGCTCGGTTAAAGAACCAAGATATTAGACCATATACAATTAATGTGAGTCAGAGAAATATGGGCATTGTAAAGAAAGAGAGGCGTTGGAGCGAAGTTTACAGTTCTATTTTTGATGAAGTGTTTACCAAAAATGGATACAAAGGTTTTGGAATTCAGCCAGTTAATTTCGAATCAAACCAACCATTTACCCTTGCTATACATACTACAATAAATAATTCTGATCCAGAAGCCAAAGAGTTTGGAAAGAAAATAGAAAAGGAAGTTGATGATTTACTTAAAACAAAGAAAGTAAAACAATGGATTGAAAACGATTTGTATACTATTGAAGTTTATAGTCAAGAGAAACAAAGAATTAACTAACAAATAATCGTTTTTGCAAAGGAAAAGGAATCCACATAGTAGGGATTCCTTTTATAAAGCAGAGAGTTTAGTTGTTTGATGCTCAATAATTTCACCATTATCAATGGTATACAAATCATCACACAATAACTGTAATTCATGTTGATCGTGGCTAGCTATAATAATTGTTTTACCTTGCTGTTTTAAATGTAATAAGAGTTCTCTTACAATTTTTACAGCATTCTTATCTAACGCATTTGTAGGTTCATCTAACACTAGAATATCTGGATTTTCCATTACCGCTTGAGCTATTCCTAATCGTTGTTTCATTCCTAATGAATATTTTCTTACTTTCCTTTTGTCAGTTGGTTCTAAACCAACCTGTGTCAAAACACCTTTAATATGTTCATCATTAATTTTATTTTGAATAGACGCTAGTAATTTTAGATTTTGGAATCCTGTATAACTTGGAAGAAACCCAGGATATTCAATTAATAGTCCAATGCTGTCTGGAAAATTATTATCAAGCTTTTTCTGATTAACGAAAACTTCCCCTTTATTAGGTTTTATCAAACCGCAAATTGCACGTAATAACATGGTTTTACCAGACCCATTTTTCCCTTGAAAACCATAAATCTTTCCTTTTTCTAATCCTAAATTTATATTTTTTAGTACAGTGTGATTTTTTATTACTTTTGTAAACTCTTTAACTTCTATAACGTATTTCATAAACTCACCCCTTTATTCTTCCTCTCTCATGACGTCTTTTTTCTTTATAATAATAAAAAAGACTAATAACGAAATGATAAACAAAACAAGATTATAAATATATGAACCGGCTGGACTCATATTAGTGAATGGCTTATGTCTAGTGAGCATTGCTTGTGCTCCAGGGCTATAAAAGGAATTTGTAAATACAGGTATTAAATAAAAAATACCTAGCACTATAAAACTATATATCGGTTTAAGCAACATACTTAAGGTAATATGGAACATACCTAGCGATAGGGATGTTGTATACATTAATAAGAAGATGGTCAGTATTACAATATACGGTTGATCCACCTTGTTTCCGGTCATATTAAAACCAGTTAGCATAATAAAAATACAAAAAATAGTAACATAATAAAATGTAACATTAATAATGAGCCAACATATTTTACTTATAATCCAGTTGTTCTTCTTCTTAAGTCTTGTAAAAACATACATGCCATAGGTCATATAATCTTCAGACACATTGCTTCCGATAATAAAAAAAATATAAAGTTGTACGAGTAAAAACATATATGGTATTTCAATTGAAGAGTCCGGGACTTTGGCACCTTTAAAAAAGTAATTTATGAAGGCATCGCTAGTAAGTTTATTGTTTGTTTGCGTAAATAAAAGTGTAATTACACCAAAGATAATAAAACAAGATAACCATTTCCATCGATTTGTGTAAAAAGAAACTAGCAAATCGTATCTCAAGATATTTTTCAATATAATTCTACCCTTCTTTTTTCAGTACTACCCATTCTTTAGGGTTCAGCATAACCTGTTTTTGTTCCTCCTTGCTTAGGAGCATTGATTTTTGTAATGTTGGAAGGATACTATAATACACCCCATATTTCACATCTTCTTTTGTAAGGGCACTATATTTCAAATAGGTCTTCGATTCATAAGGTTGTATCTTGGATATCTCTCCTTTTGTTTCAGATGCAATAAGTTGATTACCAATACGTAGGTCATTTTTATCTAGAATATACGCAGGGTTAATTTCCTTTTTCCCATGATTTTTAAATGTTACATATAATTTGAGATACTTATAAACCTTCGGTGATACCTCATTACCTTCAAAAGGTTGGTTAGATATTTCGTATTTTACAGTCATAGCTACATCTTCAAACTTCGCAAATTCCCCAGGCTGATATGTTGATACGTTTACTTTTTTAGGTGTATGCTTATTAACATTTGTATAAAGAAAAAAATATGTAGTTCCTAATATGAGTAATACTATGGTTATGATGCCTATCCTCTTTTTGGTCATATCACTTTTCACCCCTAATACTTTGAGAAATAAAAGATTTTCTTTTTATAACCTGTAATCCAAGACTATAGAATATAAATGATAAGGTTAGTAAAAATAAAAACGCTTGTGTAAAAAGTTGCAAGTTTCCTTCTTCTTGAGTTTGTATGCTTGTTTGCCAAATAAATAAGCGAATTGGATTATATCCATGTAACTCACTCATAAACCAAACACATACGATGAAAAAAGCAACTACAGTTTGATTTACCACTAATCGAATAACTAAAAATGCTAAACAAATAGCGAATAATCCAACTGTTAATAAGAAACCTCTGATCCAGTAGTCCCCAATATTCGCATTAAAATTTAAGTTAAATAGAATACTATAAAACAAAAGGGTGAATTCAAATAAAAAGCTAAATAAAGTAGCTATTATTATGGTTTTAGAGACCATTGCATACCAAATTTTATTTCGATTTCGAATACGAATGATTATTATATCGTTTTCATATATTTGTAGGAATGAAATGATACAAAACAAGCATAATGGTGCAAGCATTAACGCAATTATATTTTCACTCATGCCATAATGTAAAAATGTTGTTATATCGGTATTATTCGCTCTTTTAATGTAATACATGGAAAACAAAGCAATGATGTTAAAAATAAAAATGGTGAAAAATAAGGAAGGTAAGTATCCTTTTACAGTTTCTAATTGTCTTTTAATTAAGTTCATGTTTTTCACCCATTTTGATAAACAAAGTTAAAGTGATATACATCATAGAAATCCAAAAGATGATAATAAAAAATAAGGATGCATTTTTCTCTCCAGAGGGCCTTAGGAATCTTTCTGGAGACCAATTATTCAAACCAGAGAACTCACATATCGCTGAGATAATAATCCAAATAAAAAATGGCACTAAGCAAACAATATACTTTTTGGAAGTAAATAGCCCTGCACTTAACCCGATTACCGCCAGAAAACCAGCGTATAAAAAATTGATTAAGCAATAGAACAGTACATACAAAATAGGATTAGAATATATTAGATCAATCATTAATGAGCCATTAACTATTTGAAATGTT
Organism: Bacillus sp. DHT2; assembly: GCF_026241455.1. NCBI lineage: Bacteria > Bacillati > Bacillota > Bacilli > Caryophanales > Bacillaceae > Bacillus > Bacillus sp. DHT2. Next base: position 1,746 of record NZ_JAPHWH010000027.1, on the reverse strand, counting down.
CCATAATGAACAGGCCAGTTGGGAAATAAACAAGTTAAAATGATGTAATGTAAAAGTAGAGGTAGCACAAATAGAATTCCACCAGTTAAAAATGTAGCTATAAATTTAGCTAGTAAATAATGCTGTTTTTTCGCTCTTGTATAAAGAAAGCAAGTGTAATTTAAATTGGTATCTGATGCGTACGACCAACTAAAGGGTAATACCACTAATAGTGGAGTAAAAAAGAAAACTGTTCTCAAAATCCCCGTTTCATTTACATTAAGCCATAAATAGGTAGGAGTTATGGTATCTATCGTCATATATGCCTCTTGTACTGTAGGTATAACTTCAAAGAGAATATTGTAAATCATATACAAAATAAATAGACCAAGTGGTATTAAAAAAGACCTGCTTTTAAATGCTCTTGATAATTCAAATTTTAATATAGAAATCATACATATCACCTCTAGGGAAAAAGTGGTGCATCATTACACCACTTTTTCATTTCTAAATAATGTTTTTATTGATATATCTTATCTACTATCAGGACTCCAAACCCCTTCTACCCTACAAGATGTCCAATTACCAGTCATACTTGCGGCTATCGTTATATCACGTTGACCGTAAACTTCATGAGCATTGTTCTCTATTTTATAAACACCATATGCATCACTCGTATATGTTCTTGGTGTAGATACTTGCTCTCCATTGTGTAGCATCTTAATCCAAGCTCTATATTTTTCACCACCATTATTAGTCCATTGGATTTTTTTATATACACTTGAGTCATTATATTTCGTTCTATATCCAGTATTGTCACTGTGCTGTCCATTACCATCCCAACTTGCATCAAATGCGAAATACCAATGTTTATCTACTGTATCTGCATGTGTAATTGCACCAGAGCCAACAGCTACAACAGCACCTGCTAAGAGTGTGGTACCTAAAATCTTTTTGATTTTATCCTTCAACATAAATTTCTCCCCTTTTTCAATATACAAAAAACATCATTAAAATTGCATTTGATATTTATCGTATATGTAATGATACATGTTTTTTGAATATCCTTTCAGAGAGGCCTCTCAGTCTTTAAGTCGATTTTCAATGTAAGTGGTGGTATACCAACCTCATAATAACTTACAGATATTGTATGTGTAAATGAATTTTCAGAATATTTTTCTCGCTATAGATTTTGGGAACATTTTCGTGAATCTTATCAAGATAATAGCGACATGGGTTACAAGAGAAATTCAAAAAATTATGGGAACAAAATTTTTTATATAAAATGAAAAGAAGAACCTTATTTTTAAAAGTTCTTCTTTTCAAGTTTTTCTTCTAATATTTTCTTGTCTTCATTATTGGATGTTGGTGCTTCCCATTCGCTTTCTATTTTTCGAAACCATTTACCGATTTTACTTAAATAATGCCTTTTTACTTCCCCATATGGAATCCAAATTTCACGTTCCTCTATTCGATTCATCACTTCACTAAGAATGACATCATGCTCGTATTTTTTAGGTCTTCTATTATTCACTTGTACAAATTTTGTATATTCTCTACGAAGCCAATTAGAAATGCGTTCTCTTTGTTGTTGTCTGAGATGTGACCATTTTTTATTTGTTTGACGGATTTGTCCATTAACTTTTATATGATTTTTCATAGACAAGCCTCCTATTACTGTCAAAGCGAATATATAACTATCGTAGCACACTAAATTCAGAAAAGGGAAAGAATCCCCTAATGAAGATTTCTGTGTTTTTTATTTTT
>NZ_JAPHWH010000026.1:0-27904 GCF_026241455.1 Bacillus sp. DHT2 | reverse complement strand
CCATTAGTAAAATCCAAGCCTATCGACAATTGCAAAAAGCCGGTGATTTTGCCGATGTAGAATCTATAGGAACTCACACAATGCGCAAAACATTCGGCTATTGGTTCTATAAACAAACAAAAGATGTCGCTATGTTGCAAGACATACTCAATCACAGTACACCACAAATTACACTCAAATATATTGGTATCAATAAAGAAGAAAAAGATAATATCTTAGATACATTTCAAATTTAAAAAATAAACCACTACCTATTCATATGTAGTGGATAAAATACATGGAATATATATAAGTAAGGAATTCATTCATACCTATAATAACAAATAACATAATCGTAAAAAGGGAATGCTTGTATACTAATCTATACTGCATTCCCTTATTGTAATTGTATGTCCACTATATTTCTATTCTTCCTTTTCTAAAATTAATAAACTGACACCAAATTTCTTGGTTTTCACCCCTTTCTGTATTCACTCCATTGTAATGTAAACTCCGTATTAAATGTCCAATCTATTAGCTGTCCCCCCCCCTCTGTAAACCATAATAACTTTTACAATAATTATCCCAACTGTCATAAAAACAATAATTAAATTTTTACAAAAGAAAACAACTTGGATAAAAACAGGTTGTTTTCTTTTGTAGGGTAAAACAAAGAAAGAGTGGAGGATTCAATACACAAACATGTCAATCAAATGGAGTAAATTGACCGATAAGACTAAACATTCTGAAAATTTAATCGCTAAGGGTTTTTGTTTACTCTTTCCTTGTTGTTATGAGTTTAGCATTAAAAATAAAATAAATCAACAAAAAAATACAAAATTCTGATAAATTCGACATTTTTTCAAAAGAAAATTGCCTTACCCTCACTTAACTGTAATAAAATAAAAAAAGGAATCAACTCATAAAATAATGAATCAGTTCCTTTTTTATAATGTATGTAGAGTTTCATAATAGTAAAAAACAATATAATATTTCTTTCTATCCTGTCCATAGTATTAGCCCCACCTACGCTAAATACCCTGATAGCCACTCGTGCCATCCAACCCATTATCACTATAACAGAAAGCGCTTTCATTGTAAAGAATTCCCTAATCATTTGGGGTTGATTGTCATTTCATTACCATCAGACTATAACCTAAATAAAAACAAAAAAACTTTTTTCTAATAAAACCCATACAAATGATCCATATATTGAGTACACTTCCAATACATGAATCATTTGTATAAGTTTTATTAAGAATAACTCTGAAAAAATTATATTACATAAATGCTTTTAATAAAGTTGCTACTAAAGGAAGTACTCCACCTAAGAAGGTTAAAACTGCTGTTGCAATTGCCATAATGATCACTCCTTATATTTTTCTGAATATTTAATTATTTATATTGTATTTTGAAATAACAAAATTAGCAACTCTTTTTAATCTGCAATATTGCATCAAAACAACACATAAATTTATTTAATAATATATTATGTTTTTTTACTTTTTATTTTCCTTATTCATCTGTTTAACAAAAAATAATTTAATACTTAAGAACAAAACTCAAAAGAAAAAGAATCCCTTATTTCTTTTAGGATTCTTTTTCTTTTTTAAACATTGCTCATACAAATGATCTGCACATCAATTCATCTTTGATATACAGATCATTTGTATGATAATTTTTATAAATAATTGCGGAATAATGAACTTACATTACTGCTTTTAAAAGTTCTGCTACTAATGGAAGTGCTCCACCTACAAATTTTAAAACTGCCATTGCGATTGCCATGTTATTTCCTCCTTTATTCTTATATTAAGATTTTTTGAATCTCTGTACCCTTATTATAGTAAGCGCTTTCAAAAATAGCAATACTTTTTTCGAATATAATATTTTATATAATAAAACCAAATGTTTTATGTAAATAAAAGTATACTTAAAAAACAACATTTTAATAGCAAGGGAATGCTTGTATGCTGATCTGTACTACATTCCCTTATTATATGTATGCTATATTCTTATTCGCCTTTTTCTAACAATAGGACCACGAATCTTGGCGAAGACATTGGTTTTTGCCCTGTCCTGGGGTCCGTCCTCGCTTTTTATTCCACGGTTCCCTTGACCACGAGCCTCCGAACCCTCAAACTCCCAAAGCCAACCCCAGCGGGCAAAAACCGCCCTTCTGGGGCCACCTCTGGCGAGTTTGCATGAGGGTTCCCCTCATCGTCAAGGAACTTTCGCGGCATAAACGCCAGGACTCAGCGATTCCGCATGCGCGGCAACCACGATTCCTTCTAAATGCATTTTTTATTCAATTCAATAATTATTGCTAACAATAAATAAAAAGCTAATTTTCATAGAAAATTAGCTTTTTAACTTTAATATTCACATAAAATTATACCTATAATTTCACTTACCATATTTTAAAACTTTTTAATAAAAAAACAGAACATTAAAGTGTATTATATTTTTTCACTTGTAATGGAATAGTTATAACATATAAATCTACAGCATAATAAGTAATCCAAATCCCTTTACCTTCAACATCAAGTTTTGATTGGTAAAACTGTTCTAAAATTTTTCTTTTCCCCCATCTTTTAGGGAACCATTTGAATACTTTAGGAACATTATATTTTTTATTAGACCATACCTTTAATCTCCATAGAACTAAAATAACTGTAATCAGGATAATAAAATTAATAAACTCAGAATATGAAGCTTTTAAAAACATATATCCTCTACCTTTTCATTAGAAATGTAACAACTTATCCTCTTAAAATAGCCTTTTTCACAATAAAATACATTATAGAAAATAGTAAACAAGTACCTACTATGCCAAAAGTCGCAATTGAAATTTTACCTGCCATCGTTTCATGTGGATCTAAAGCATTAGGTAAAATTGTACCAAAAATTGCAATACAAGCCAATATAACCATAGTATATTTTAAAATTTTCACTTTTTTATTCATACTAATTATCTCCTTAAATCCTTAATAACAAGTTCTTTACCAAATCTCAAAAAATCATTTTCTAAATAATCTCGCGAAAAAACCTTTTTGTTCTGTAGATGCCGTTAATAATTTTGTTTCTTGTACTTCTCTAATTGTTTCAAGTAACTTCTGATCACGGTTCTCTAACTTATTGTCAATATAATCTTGTTGTTTTTGTAGTTGTTCAATTAACAATTTATTAAATTCCTCTTGTTTCTCACTATATTCTCTAAGTCTACTAACTTCATTTTTTAACGCTTTTAATTCTTCAGCTAAAATTTCTCCAACTTCTTTACTAGGTACAGGCTTTATACTTTCTCCACCTGTAGCAAAGTAATGTTCAATTTGTTTTATTGAGTAATTCTGTTCTCGATGTAATTGTTTAACTATCTTCATTTGCTCAAGAGCTTTTTTATTAAAAACATTGTAACCCGACTCATTTTTCTCCAAAGGAATATACGTCCTTAACTCTTTCATCCAATTTCTTATAACATTTGGCGATTCATCCACACACAGTGCAACTTCTTTAACGGTCATCGCTATATAACCTGGTTTTTCTTTACCTAGGTTTTCACTTTTATCCATCTTTTTACCCACCTTTAAAACCTAGATAAAAACCTAAGTTTTTTAAATATCAAGGGTTATTTTCAAAAAAATCAACCTTGATACCTAGGTATAAAACCTAGGTTTTTACTAATTCATTTTACTAAGGTTTATATCCTTCTGTCATATAAAAATAACGGAATTCTTCACATCTCTAAGTCATACTTCATTTTCTTCTTAATAAATGATTATTTAATCCATATAGCGAAGACCATGGCCGCGCCACAAAAAGTTTTCTAATAACCTTGCAATAAACCACAATTAAAATCATATTTTTGTTTTTTTAACATAATAAAACTCTATCAAAAGGCAAGTCATTTTATAAAATTGGAAATTCTGAATCAAAAAAGAGAGAAGAGCATAAGGGGTTTTTGGGCCCAACTAGGGGTTGGGGCTAGGCAGAGCCTAGCTTAAACGTGGGTACACGAAAATTTCCAGGATGTGCACTCACGGTCGACTCAAAATTTTCCAATTACACGTATTTTTCGTTAAAAGTAGAGTCGAGGTGTACACAAGGTACTCTTCATAGCATCAAATGTGCACCTGCTGTAGACAACATATTTTTTATAAATTGTAATCAAACATTACTTTAAAATACTAAAAGAGATCCATCTAAAATAAGTAAACACAAGATTATAATTTAAAACAGAAAACAACAAAATGTGAGATATCATTCAGACGCTTCAAAATCCGTTTTAAAGAATATGGATCTAAAACAATACTATTTTCTGTAAAAATGAAAATGGACGCTTAAAAAGCAAAATAAACAGGTTTAAATAAGGGTTTTCGTTTGCTTTTGGGGTTGAGGTTGGTTCGTCGTGTGGGGACGACCCCCCACATATAACGTATTCTATCAATTTGGTAAGTGAAATTTTAAATCGAATTACTAGCGGTTCGGCTCGTATAATAGCAAATTCAAGCCGATGATCCCTAATAGTTGCTTTTGGATGTATCGGCTTGGTGATATCCAAACTCGAGCCGAAAAAAGTTCCGCAAGGATGTAGCAAAGCGAAAAGGGTGGAGATTTTCTGTAGTAAAACGAAAGAAAATACGACCCGTTCCTTGCGGAACTTTTAGCTCTATATATAAGAGTGAGAAGAGCAAAGTGAAGAAAGTCAGTAATGGCAAGGGTTTATAGAAGATAAGGTGTCAAAAAAAAGTGACACCGGTGTCAAAAAAAAGTGACACCTAAAAAAAGGTAAATGACATAAAAAAAAAGAACGCAAGATTTTTTTTGCATTCTTTTAAAATAAATAAATAGGTAGTTTATGTTTTTTCTTTCCTTGATCTTCGACTTTAAAATTTCTTAATGAATCTCTAAAAATATGTTGAGTTGCTTTATCTATTCCATCTTTAGGAGAGCAACACATAATATTTGGATTTACAAACCATGTACGACTAGTACAAACCCGTCCATCTTCAGTTGTAACACCTGATTGTGCAACTGCTAATACTCCCTTTTTTAATAAACCATTCATAACACTAGAAATACTTTGACGAGTCATTTTAAACTTTTCAGCTAGATATGTAGGCGATGCTGGATTATTTGTCTCACGTTCTACAAGAACATTAGTTTTAAATTCTACAGATGAAGTTAATTTGAATAAAAAAGCTTCTTCCTTACTACTTAAATAACCTATTTCAATCAAATAATCTATATTATCCATTATAATTTGCACAAATCTCACCCGATCTGTAGGCTTTTTCTTTTTACCTATGAAATATTCTTCCCCACCAGACATTTTACTTAACATCTGTAAAAGCATAGCTCTTTCTTCTTCTGAATACCCACCAGTTTGCAACTGATCATAAATACTATCAATCTTACTATCTCTTGCTTTAGCTTTTTTTTCAGCTTGTCCAAAATCTACTACTTTACTCACTGTTTCTCCTCCTACTTCCTAAACAGAAAAACGAGAAACTAAAAAGTGTATACATATTCCATTTTCAAAATACAAATTTCATGTTAAAATACACATAGATTAAATTATTCCTGTCTAGGATTTTTTGAAAAGAAACCTTGTTACCGCAAGGTTTCTTTTTTTTATTCTACCACAAATTTCTACATAAAAGTTTTTCCTGTCTCTTAAGGTATTGAAATCCCAACAAAATTCAACAAAGATTTTATACTAATATAAACCGGAACAACAAATACAGCCTTTCCTACCCCATATTTGACCACATCTAACTAATTATTAATCCAAGCACCTTTTCTAGCATTTTGACTCATGCTGTTGATTTCTAAATAATTAGGCAAGCTACGTGTGTGTGATCACACACACCAAAAACGATATTTTTGAATTAGTAGGAGATCCCTACAACCTTTACCGTTTTTTCTGTCTCGAAATTTCATTTTCTCGTCCTAAAACGGTTGTCGCTTCGCTCGATTTTCAGCAAATAAAAAGAAGATTAAACTAGAAAAACAATCTAGTTCGGTCTTCTTTTTATTCTAAATTCATTAATGATCGCTTTTTTTACATCACTATAAAATACCATTATCAGCATTCCCAATATAGTTATAAATAAAGAAATTCCTTCAATGCCAATAAATATCCCTATAAATATAAGAGCAATACCTATAAAAAAGCCAAAATCATTTTCATCATCATCGTCCTCACATTCATCTTTATCTTTTTTATCTAACTCCCCTCTAACATCCTCTGATCCCTTTATTAACTCATCAATTGTTACTTCATACAATTCACTAAGTAAAATCAAATTATCAATATCAGGATAACTTTTATTGCTCTCCCATTTATAAACAGCTTGTCTAGTCACTCCAACCTTGCGAGCTACATCTTCTTGTGAAAAGTTTTTTGATTCACGAAACTTTTTCAATTGCGAACCTAAATTCATATTATTCACCTCTAAGAAATCATTACATATAAAACCATAATCAATAAAGAAACCATTAGTCTAATAGATGTAAACTAATGGTTCACATATTTAAATTCTTGCTAAATCACTTAAATCTATATTCAACTAAAACAATATTATCAGAAACTAAAAAAGAATCCTAAAAACATAGGATTCCTTAATGCGAAAATGTGATATTTCATTAACCCGTCAATATGTAATATTGCATATAAAAATATATTGATATAAATGTAAGCGCTTACTATAATGAAAGCATAAAGATAAATCACATCTTAGCATCAACAACAGAGGAGGAAATAATATGGCAATCGCAATGACAGTTTTAAAATTTGTAGGTGGAGCACTTCCATTAGTTCAAGAACTTTTAAAAGCATTTATGTAAGTTTACTATTTAGCAATTATTTATAAAAATTATTATACCTTAATACGAAAAAAAAGGAGGAAATAATATGACAATCGCAATGGCAGTTTTATCATTTGTAGGTGGAGTACTTCCATTAGTAGCAGAACTTTTAAAAGCAGTAATGTAAGTTCATTATTCCGCAATTATTTATAAAGATTATCATACCTTAATACGAAAAAAGAGGAGGAAATAACATGGCAATCGCAATGGCAGTTTTAAAATTTGTAGGTGGAATCATTCCATTTGTACAAGAACTTTTAAAAGCAGTAATGTAAATTCATTATTCCGCAATTATTTATAAAAATTATCATACAAATGATCTGTATATCAAAGATGAATTGATGTGCAGATCATTTGTGTGAGCAAAGTCCCTTTAGCATTATTAAGGGACTTTTTTGTTACTACTGAATGTAAACTTTTTAATATTAGTTTACTTTCATTTTGTTTTCTTTTTTTCTATAAAACCCCAACCTCATATAAGTTTATTATACCCTCTCAGACAAACTAAAAGACTCTTTAAAATAAACACTTCTTGATACGTTGTAAGGGGATTATTTTCAAAAAAAGCAATCATAACGCTTATACTGCTTTTACACCGCTTTTCTACTAGTTTTAATACTTATGATTTTGAGATTTCCCTCATAAAGTTCCTTCTTTTTTATAAGGTTGAAATTTAAAAAAATATATAGAATTTCTTTTAATTTATATAAAAAAAAATATCTTTTGTATAATTAAACTTTACTTTTTTATAAATTAGGTTTAATATAGGTGTTAAGAAAGGAAGGTGTTAACTATGAAGGAAAAATATGGAGATTCTATAGTGAATAAAGTGTACGAATATAGAGTGTTAAAAAGAATGTCACAAAAAGATTTAGCTGACGCTGTTGGAGTCTCTAAACAAACGATATTTGTTATGGAAAAGAATAATTATTCTCCTTCACTGGTGTTAGCATATCGAATAGCTAATTATTTTGAGGTTGATATAAACGAAATATTCTCTTATGTAGGAAAGGAAGATAATAATGCTTGATCTATTAAACAACTGGATGTTAGAAAGCACAGACAATTTCAATATCGTTGTAGGTTTTACAGGCCTTCTATGGGTGGGTTCAATAATTGTACTTTTTATTATCGGAAAAAAATTTGGTCGACCAGATGAAAGAACAAATGGTATTTATTTTAAAATTATTTTTGTTATGTTTATTGCTCAACTTGTAATGCATGGCGTCTTTATTTCTTGGGTAAATAAAGATATGTATTTCCGTCAATTTTCTATATTATTTGAAGCTGTTGTATTTTTCGTTGGAGCTATTTATTCTGTTAGATTATACAGACAAGAATTCAAATAATTTATTTGAAAAACAATAAAAAAACAGTAGTGATTTTATGCACTACTGTTTTTTTACTTCCTCTTTCCGAATGTAAACTTTTAGATATTTGTTTACATTCAAATCCTCTAAAACATTGACTTTATCCCAATTCCCCTGATATCATCAAAATTAGCAAGAAAAGTATACATTCAAAACAATATAAATAAAGAGGTACAGAAACACATGAACAAAAAAACACATCTCATTGATGTCCAACCCATCCGAAGTAAAGATCAGATTGAAGATATGAAATGGGCTCTTAAACGTCACTGTTCAGAAAGAGACTACATCTTATTCACGATTGGGATCAATACAGGTCTACGAGTAAGTGATCTACTTCAATTAGAGACTCATATGATTTTAAAATTAAAACGAAAACGTAGAAAAGAATTAAAAGTAAAAGAGGGAAAAACGAAGAAAGAACGGATTATTAATCTTACTTCTATTTTTGACGAAGTATATCAATACGCCCAAACAGTAGAAAATACCTGGTTATTCCCTTCACGTAAAGGAAATCAACCCATTAGTAAAATCCAAGCCTATCGACAATTGCAAAAAGCCGGTGATTTTGCCGATGTAGAATCTATAGGAACTCACACAATGCGCAAAACATTCGGCTATTGGTTCTATAAACAAACAAAAGATGTCGCTATGTTGCAAGACATACTCAATCACAGTACACCACAAATTACACTCAAATATATTGGTATCAATAAAGAAGAAAAAGATAATATTCTCGATAACTTCCAAATTTAAAAAACTATAAATAATTTAATATCTAGAATTCCTTAATAATAAAGACTAAAAAAGCTAATCAATAAAATACCAACTTTTTTAGTCTTTACTTATTAAAAATCTATTCGAGAGGAAGTATATACTTCTTTACCTTATTACCGTTTTTTTCCATGCATACTAATTCAACTTCATCATTATTATCAGAAACTCTTTCTTTTGGTAGTGTCATTTCTACAACACCATCATAAACTTTTAAAGGAATCAAATTAGAAACAGGCTTTGGAAACTCTGTTGTTTTTATTCCATCCGTTTGATTTGCTCCTTGAAGATGCGGATTTATATATAAATAATAAAAGAAATCATCATCTCCACGAGTTAATTTTTGAATTTGCATTTTAACATCATATGCATATTCTGAAGATTTTTCCCTTTTAACAAATGATTTCACTGTAAACTTAAATTTATCTGTTTTTACTTCTTGATTAAAACGTAATTTTTCTATCACAATTTCAAAATCTTTAAATTTATTATTCACATGATTATATTGAAATACAATCATAAATATCAAAGGAAATAATAATAGTAACCAATATTTTTTTTTCACAAAAAAACCTTCTTTCAAAACTTAAATGACAATCTGTCCTTGGTTGATCTTTATTATTTGATCTGAAATTCTTTTCAAAAAATCCTTATCATGACTTGATACTAAAATTGTTTTACCTTCTAATTTATATTTAAGTAATAAATCACATAATTTATTTACACTTTCTTCATCTAGAGCATTAGTAGGTTCATCTAAAATTAATAATTCAGGAGATCCTAAAATAGCTTGAGCAATTCCTAATTTTTGTTTCATTCCTAATGAATATTTTTTTACTTTTCGTTCATCTTTAGGATTTAAACCAACCATTTCTAAAACAGTATCAATACTCTCCTTATTGGAAGGCCCTTGAATAGATGCTAATAATTTTAAATTCTTAAATGCAGAAAATTCTTCAATAAACCCTGGATTTTCAATTAATACTCCAGCAGATACAGGGAAAATTTCATCAGTCTGCAATTTTTTTTGATTTATATAAATTTCTCCCTTATCCAACTTTATTAAGCCTAATATAGCTCTAAACAACATTGTTTTGCCTGAACCATTAATTCCTTGGAACCCATGAATATTCCCTTTATCTAAAGATAAAGATATATCATTTAATACAGTATTTTTTTTCAAACATTTAGTAATATGACTAATTTCTATATATTTCATAATTAAGTACCTTCTTTCGAATCCAAAAATTCCAAATGATTAAAGATATAATAACTAATACCTAAAAGAATAATTATTATAATAAAAACTCCTAAAATTGGTTCCCAAATCAATAAATTAGACGATAGATTAATTCTACTTACCATACTATAATTCAATGGGTTCAATGGTATATAAACCATCATAATAAATACAAGCAATGATATATTTACTAAAAATGAATAAATCGCCGGTAATATTAAATTACATAAAAAATAAATCATATTTAACAAAACAGTTACTAAAAATTGAATAATAAACAAATACATATAAAGAAAACTAACAGAAACATTAGACATATCAGGTAAAAATACCATATCATTAATATTCCCTATATATTTAGTAATGATTGAAATGAATATTGTGGATATCCCAAAAAATAAAAGATTAAAAAATAAAGAAAAGACTAGTAAAACAACTACCTTACTAATCCATATTTTTTTCCTAGAAATTCTTTTTATCAATATATACGGAGAAAAATTAAAAATATCATTCTTTAAAACATCACTTAAAATAAAAGAACTAGATAAATGGAATACTAACCAACAAATTGGAAAAATAAAAATTTTATTATCCAATTGTTCTTTCGATATACCTTTAAAGAAATACAACATAATATCTAGTGAAGATAATTTATCAAATTGATAATGCAAAATAAAAACTAACAAAAATAATATAGATATAACAATCAAAAATCTTTTATATATATGACTAACAATAAATTGAATATCTCTTTTTATTAAATTTAGAAATGTCATGATAAATATTCCTTTTTCATAGAAAATAAATAAAATACACTAACTAATATTAAAACTACTCCAATTAAAGAAAAAATCCCAAAGTAATGAGATAAGATAGACTGATCTATATTCACTTCAAAAGATTTACCCCAAAATAAAGATAAATTAAATTTACTACTTAAATAATTTTCAATAAATGAAATAAATAATGTAACTATGAAAGCTATAAAACGATTATTTGTTAATACTTTTACAATTAACCATATTAAACATATACATACTAATCCTAACAATATAGACATGTATAATTCACTAATAAAAAACACATAAACATCATCTATATACCTATCATTATAAATATAAAAAATATTAGTCAAACTCATAACCACTATGAAAAATAAAAGAAAAGTTAATAACACTAAAAAAGTATTTATTAATCCTATTACAAATTCATAACTTTTTCTTCTATATGCAACAATTTCATTTAAACCAGTTGATTGAAAAATACCTAATTGCAACAATACTATAGGAATAAAAATATATAAATACATATACCTATCTTGAATTATTTCTATAACATTGAAAAAATCTATTGTCTCATGCAATTTTATTTGATGAAAAAAAGAATACTCAATAAAACCACTTAATAATAAAAAACTAAAAATATTCATCTTCCAAGAAGACCAAAACTTTATAAACTGATTTATAAACAAACGATTAATTAATATCATAAGATTTAACTCCAACAAAATATATTACACAAGACACCAAAAATAAAATAATTCCTACACCAAAAACAATCCATATATTAATAGGTAAAACATTCGCATTTTCCGGTAAAAAGAAGAAAGGTGTTATTGCTTTTTCAGAAAAAATAAGCATATTTATAACTAATAACCCAATCTGTACTATAAATCCACCTACAAGAACAATAAACTTATTCTTTATCCAAAAAGAAATACTTAAAGAAAAGACAGCAAAAATACCTCCAAATATAGAGCAAATTAAAATATTTAACATCATATGAATAAAAGGATGATTATAATACAAATCAACTAATATTGTCGCACCACTATTCATTCCAATATTTCTATTAACAATTTCATCAGGTAACAAATTAGGTAAAAATAAAAAACTTCCTAAAGCATTTATCAATAATGAAATAGCTATTACAATAGATCCAATTAAAAAAGTTACTACAAATAACCCTGAAAAATATTTTTTCTTAGTAGTCTTTATTAAAATTATATTAAGAAGACCACTTTCTTTATCATCTTTAAAAAGAGTTGATACAGGTAAACTTGAAATCAATGGTAAAACTAAGAAAAATAAAATAGGAATAACACTTGTAAAACTTGCAGACATCCACGAAGTATAGGGCGTAAATATAATATTATTAAATTTCATCAATGGAATAACATTTATTATTAAATGTGTAAATGAAAGAATCAAACCTATAAAAAGAGCATAATAAAAATAACTTCTTTTTACACGTAAAAACCAAAATTGTATCATTATTTTTATATCCTTTCTAAAATCATAAGGTAAGGGAACCATTAAAATTAATTAATCATTAATAAAATAAATAATAGCAAATAATATTAAATACTGTCAGGACTCCAAACACCAGATGATTTTCCGTTCCAATATCTTGATGAATCAATTCTCACAGAGATACCAGGCTGATACCATTCTACAGCTTTATTATATAATTTCGTTTTATCACCTTTTTGTACTTTATATGAATGTCCATCAGAAACATCTCGACCATCATATAAAGCAGCCCAAATATTCATGTAACCAATATCAGTTGTTTTTTGAACATAATTATAATAAGCTGTTTTATTGGTTTTATATCTAGCTGGAGTATGATCATACGGGCTATTCCATTGATAAACATTTGACCAAGGTGAATCGTCTGAATTATCCGCTAATGCAGGGACTGCAGAACCAAGAATTGCAAAAGAAAGACCTAACATACATAATTTTTTAATTTTTTTCATTTAAAATTCTTCCCTTCTAGTTCCCTTACCAAAAGCTAGTATACTATTGTTTTATCGTTATATTAATTTTTTTATATATTCAAATTTTGCTTCTTTTTTTTCATTTAACCTAATCTAATATTTTAAATAAAATCCTAATAAATTATATATAAATAACAAAATAACAGTAGCAAGGGAATGCTTGTATCCTGATCTGTACTGCATTCCCTTATTATATGTATGCTATATTCTTATTCGCCTTTTTCTAACAATAGAATCACGAATCTTAGCGAAGACATTTGTTTTTGCCCTGTACTGGGGTCCGTCCTCGCTTTTTATTCCACGGTTCCCTTGACCACGAGCCTCCGAACCCTCAAACTCCCAAAGCTAACCCCCAGCGGGCAAAAACCGCCCTTCTGGGGCCACCTCTGGCGAGTTTGCATGAGGGTTCCCCTCATCATCAAGGAACTTTCGCGGCATAAACGCCAGGACTCAGCAAATCACTTCCAAAATTGATACCATTTCTTTTCATTACTTGCTGCAACTATCTGTTTTACTTCTTGAAGTTCTCGCATAACAGTCATAACCGCTTTATCCCGATCAGTAACCTGTTGTTTTTCTATAGTATTAGAATGAGTCAATAACTTTTGTTGAGATTCCAATAAGTTTGTTAGTTTAGCTATTTGCTCATTTTGATTCTGTAATTGTTTTTGTTGCAACTCTACTGTATCTTTTAATTCTCTCAATACTCCTTTTAAATCATCAGATCCAGGAGTTATAACAGTCATATCTGTATTATTAACTGTTAATCCTTCTTCTTCTAAAAGTAATTTGCAAGCATCTTCCAATGTAACTTGTGGCATACTTTTTAACTCTACTAATCTTTGTAATAACCTAACATCATAATCATCGAAAATAATTCGTTCTCGTTCATCTCTTTTAAAGGCATAACAGTTATAACTCTCAATTAATAAGTAATATTTTTTAACCGTAGAAGGTGATATTTTTAATCTTTTTGCAACCTGGGATACATTTTCATAAATAATAGGTGTCATAATAGTCATAACCTCCTTTTCAATATTTCAAATTCGTTATAACAGTTATAACTCCTTTATCTTAACACTTCAAATAAATTCAAATTAAATCAAACTTAATTCTTCATTCTCAATATTCATTAGATCTTGTACTTACTAAATAGATAGTTTTCATCTCTTTTTTCTTCTTTGATATCGACTCTACTCAAATCAATAAAAAGCATACAAATAAATTAACATTTTGTTTTTTAATATAATAATTTTTGACTAAAAAACAAGCTACTCTATAAAATTGGAAATTTTGGATCAAAAAAGAGAGAAGAGCATAAGGAGTTTTTGGGCCCAACTAGGGGTTGGGACTAGGCAAAGCCTAGTTTAAACGTGGGTACACGAAAATTTCCAGAATGTTGACTCGCGGTCGACTCAAATTTTCCCAATTACACGTATTTTTCGTTAAAAGTAGAGTCGAGGTGTACACAAGGTATCCTTCATAGCATCAAATGTGCACCTGCTGTAGACAGTATATTTGGTTCTGGTGCAAAAACCATTTGATAGAGATATAGAACCTACATGGCCTATTCAATGACAGATTATGATGCAATTCCAAATAACTTATGTATGAACCCAACTTCATTTTGAGCAGACTTCACCTGTAGGTTAAGTTGTCCTTTTTTCATCATATGCATGGCTTCAACGCCGCTCAATATAGAAGTGGCTGTTTCATACGATTTGAATCCTAACATAGAACGTACACGTTTCTTAATGAAACGGTGATCCTGTTCCACTATATTATTGAGATATTTAACTTGCCTTATTTGTATGCCTTCAGGCATATGTTTCTCTTCTTTTAACTCTTGAATCGCTACGGGATAGGCCGGGTTCTTGTCTACTGTTATAACACGAGGTTTACAAATATGAGAAGCAGCCAAGGCTTTCTTGAAAAAGCGCTTGGCTGCTTGTTTATCTCTTGATTTACTTAGATAAAAATCAATGGTATTCCCTTCTGAATCAACGGCACGATATACATACATCCATTGCCCTTTCACTTTAATATAAGTTTCATCGACTCTCCATGAATCATTTGTTGTTTTAAGATGATGTCGTACTTTCTCTTCTAATTGAGGTCCATATTGATGAACCCATCGCATAATCGTTGTGTGAGCCATGGATAAGCCTCGTTCCTCCATCATTTCCACCAGGTTACGGAAGCTCAAATTGTACCGTAGGTACCATCTTACTGTTAATAAGATTAGTTCCGGCTGGTAATGCTTCCATTTGAACAAATTTTCCTTTTCCATATCGATCACACACCTTTTTCTAGAGTAATACTATCAGTATGTCCAAGGTTAGGAGATTACTTGCATGTATCTTGAATTTCTTGCACCGGAACCCTCATGTACTTGTTCCATCGGAACCCATTCTCAAGGTGTCTTCGCCATGTACACATTTAATCCCACTACAATTTTACTTGTCTCTGATTACGTTCTATTTTTAGATTTTTCTTTTTCTGTGATTTTCGCTCGTCGTTTTTGAAGTTGTTTTTCAGTTAATCGATTAACAATGACGCATGCAAACAGTTGTTGTTTATCACCAATATAAGTATTTTTTAATTCAAATGTTTCTCCAGGCTGTAATTGTTTCAAAATCTGTTCGAGAAGTTCTCCTAGGCAAAGCTGGATAAAAAAGCCTTGATTCACCATAATACGTTTTTGTTACTTTTAAGTACATCTGTTCCGATTGCTCTTAGAAATCCCTATTACGTCTCCAACAACAGCCAGTTTCACTTTCAAAGGATCTAATCCCCGCATAACACAAGCACAACTGGCGAAAAATGAACAAAGATCGATACAGAATATCATTCGATTCATGCATTTTGAGTAATTGGACATCATTTCACCCCCCCAAAAACAAAACATACGATCTCGTTATAAACACATAATTTAGGTCTATTCAATCCCTTAGTAAATAAGTGTTTTTTATTTTTGATACGAATTATGGTACATGAAATTATAAAATGTTATATTCTTAACTAATTGAACGTGAAGTGGTGCAATTAGAAGAAAAGGCACTCATTAAGATGCCTTTTCTTCTTTGGAAATAATCTTTTCATAATTAGTTTACATTCCAGCATCTTTATTATAAAAAACTAAATGAGCCATACAATAAAAGTTGCATGGCTCATTTAAAACTCTTTTTATAGGGATTGCAGCATTTCTTATTTCAAACCGAAATTACGTGACAATTCTTCATCATGAGAAGTAACAGCTTCCGCAATTCTTGAAAGTTGAACATTAATCTTATGTAATAATTGTTAGAAGTTTTCTATTTTTGGTCTTAGTTTGTTAATTTGTCTCAAATATTTTAACGTTGTAAATCCGCATTTTCCTGACGTTACCCCGTTTTATATCTTTAAATTAACATCACCTAAAGCAATAGGTTATAGTTAAAAATAACGTCAAAATAACACTTATCAATAGTATAACTACGAAACTAAGTGATATTACAGAATTAAAAATTAATGTAAGCCCCCATAAGCAACCTATGGAAACAACAACTCCAATTATTACTACCACTAGTATTATATCTAAATGTTTATTTTTCACAATAACTCTAATAATAAAATCTAATACAATAGAAGTTGTAATAATCATTAAGCTCAATAGTACTAAATTATTCTGATTGTAAGGTTGTATATGCCCTGGTAAAAGTAAATTGATGACACGTAATATAAAACCTATGACTGTTATTGCAACAATGGTAAGGATGAGTCTTTCTATCAACGCATAAACTATTACTCTTATTAGTGGACGTCCTTTTTGAATAGATGTAAAAATCCCTTCTAACACGCTGAGTATATAGATAATTAGAATCCAAAAATTCAGATACATGGGTGTATTTAGAGTAATTATATCCCAACCAATTTGAATCATCTCTCGAAGCATATAAAAATCCTTTCTTTAATGTTATTTTATTAAAAATGCACTTTCCCAGGTACAATTAGGATTAATAGTGGAAAGAAGTGATAATAAAATACCTGTAGTTCCTTCAATTAATCCTACTTTTGTATAATTTTGTATTTCTTTATGACTTGAATTAAACTCAGAGTCATAAAAATTTAAAGGCGCTAGTGTATCAAAAGTTTCCAAAAGTTTATAAACCAATTCATTTCTATGTATTTCTAAATCTACATCTCCTGATACTCTCCACATTTCCTGTGTTAATGACAATAGACCTGCATATCCATGACAAAACGTAGATGAATAGATTCCCCACGTCTCAGGCGAACGTTGGAAAGTAGATTTACATAGAGACAAAGCTTCAAGTTTTAAATCATTTCTATTTAGAGTTTCCCCAGCCAACCATAAAACTCGAGCAACTCCTGGTGAACCATAACACCAAGCATCTCTATGTTGAAAACCTCCTGTATATGAATCTGCTAAATAATCTTCTAAACTAATAACATTTGGTATGAATTTCACACCTTTTTCTTCTTGAATCCAACCTATAAGCCATGTAGCGATTTTCTCAATTGCTTCGTGATGATTAGAGACTGTTATTTTATGCTGGCTAGCAATTGATAAGAAAGATAAAATCCCAGATACTCCGTGTGATAATCCGCAATTAAAGATTCCATTAGGATGAAGTTTTTTTTCACTTTCTAAAAATAAGTTATCTTTGGATAGGTACCAGGAAGGTATTAGAAAATTATTTATTTGTTTATTTTCACTAAGTTTCACTATATATTCTAGTATTTGTTTTAAAGCTATCTCAATTTCGGGTTCATTTGAAAACAATAGTAATGAACGTCCAATTCCAGTCCATCCACTTATAACATCATAATCCTCCATTTTTGCTCCATCTTTTGTCTTCATGAATGAATCCTGTAACATAGTAGGATAAACCTCTAAAAAGAATTCTTTTAATTGTGTTAAAAAATTTTGATACCTAGTTCCGGATCTGGAACATGCATTTATTCCCATCATAATACCAGTTAACCCATTAAACAAGGATAAAGAGTTTATTGAACCAGTTTGTAAATTATTTTGTATACGTTTTAAATATTCAAGTGCAGCTAAGTCCCAATCTCCTTCTGGGTTTATACGATCTAATTCGCCTAATAGTAAACAGATACCTGGATACCCAGAACCAAGGGAATTACTATAAAGTTCTCTTGAATCTGGATCTATATTTTCCATCATAAGCTGTTCAATTTTATCAATATCTTTAAATTTTTCAGCAGTAGAAAGAACAATATTCCATATACGTTCTTTCAGTTGCTGATCTTGTATAAGAAAAGAATTTTGTAATTTAACCATTGTTTACCTCCGGTATAGTTATTTATAAAAAAGTAATTTTTCCTAATTAGTTTGTAATTCTACATTATTACTTAGAAATGCTTCTGCTTGCATATTGTATAATTCAGCATAAATACCACATTCCTTAATTAAGCTATCATGATTACCAAATTCCTTAATTTCACCGTCTTCCATTACAATAATTTTATCTGCATATCGGACAGACGAATATCGATGTGAAATAAATATTCCAATACGATCTTCAACAAGTTGTTTAAAACGATTAAATACATCTTTTTCAGCTTCTGGATCCAGGGCTGCACTTGGTTCATCCAAAATATATATATCAGCATCTCGCACAAATGCTCTAGCAATAGCAATCCTCTGCCATTGTCCGCCTGACAATTGGTAACCATCATCAAACCATTTACCCAGTTGTGTATCCAATTGTTTTGGTAACTGCTTGACTAGCGAAGAAATACCAGCATTCTCAGCTGCGTTATATAAAGATATATCGTCTTGTAAAAATTTTGTATCTCCAAACCCTATATTATCTCTAGCTGATAGTTCAAAATGCACAAAATCTTGAAAGACAGCTCCTATTTTACTGGTATAATCTAATGGTTCAATTTCAGTAAGCTTTCGTCCATTTACTAATATTTCTCCACTATAATTCGTATATAATTGTAATAGACATTTTACTAATGTAGACTTTCCAGAACCATTTTTTCCTATTATCGCTACAGTTTCACCTTTTTTTAAAGAGATATTTATATTACGTAAAGCTCTTTTGTCTGTATTAGGATAAGTAAATGTTAGATTACAAATATCAATGGTATTAATTTTCTCATTGAACGCTGTAGGAATATTAGCAAGGTTCGATTGTTTCTTCTGTTCCTCCGGCAAATCTAAAAAAGTAAATAATTGTTGTAAATATAAATTATTTTGACAAAAAGATAATATAGCCCTTACAATACCTTGAGACGCAGAAAGCGTATTGGTACAAGCTTGAATTAATCCCACTACATTACCGATTAAAATTTGCTTTGTAAAAGCTGAGAGTGCAATTAAAAAAATTATACATCCCATTAAAAGTTGATTTATAAGTTGAAATACAAAAGAAAGTCTCAGTCGTCTTCTAGCCAATTCCTTATCTTGATTTAAAAAATATTTATTAATTTTTTGATAACGACTTATTAGGTGCTTACCTAGCTGAAACAATTTAATTTCTTTAAATGTTGTATCTTTTGTTGTTAGAAACGATAAATACCATGATTCCCTCTCTCGATGTGCCCGATCATAGTGTACTTTGAATTCTAATTGCGCCAAGCGTAAAAACCAATAGAAAAAAATAACTGGTGTGAAAATTAGAACACTTGCAACCCAAGCATTCCATGTAAACACAATTATTACGGTAGAAACAAGTGTAATACACCCACTATATAAAGTAGTAATTCCACCTAAAATTTGATATGGCCGATAACTAGCCTCAGATTGCGCTCTTTTTAATAGATTTTGAACTTCCGAATCTTCAAATTGGCTTAATGATAAGGATGTAGACTTATTCATTAAATTTTCATTAATTCGAATAACTAACATAGATTCAAATACAGTATTAATATAATCTTCAATTGTACTCAAAATCTCATTAAATAAACCAATTCCTACAAGGATTAAAATTGCTATAGTAATCGGTTCAAAATTACTTTCATTTTGCGAGAGAGCCACGGTATTAATTAGTTTTTGAGTTGCAAGTAACATAGCTGCTGGTATAAAACCTTGTAAACCATTAATAAATAGAACTAGTATAAAAAAAGCAGGATGGGTTTTCCATAACAAATGGAAAACCCTTGGTAAAAACTTAAAAGATCTAAATACTTGTGATATATTTAATTGTTCATCTTCTTTTATCATATTATGCATGAGCAATTTCCCTCGTATAACGTAAGTTTCTTAAAGTATGGTACGCTAAAGTCATAATTTTATCTTCTCTTTCTCGGTCAATACCAACTAAACGATTTAAATGTAAATGAATTACACTAGCAACAATATCATTGAAATCATTACTTAAATTGTCTGCTAATTTAACTTGATTAATTGCTGCTAGGTATTCCATGGTGGTTTCATTTCTTAATTTCAATAGTCTGTATAGTGATTCCCCTTCTGGAACTGATCGAAGTGTTTGCCAATCATCCTGTGAATTTCCATATTTCATATACGTATTTCTATTTTTTCGGAACTCCTTTAAGTGCTTTTTATAATCCACATAACGTTCTAACCATGCTAATTGTTCTTCAAATGATAAATTAAATCCTTCTAAATAATGTATGGTACTAACCACACCAAATAACTCAGTACTTACTTCTGGTGTATCTGTTTTTTTCCATTTTAACCATTCTAAAACGATATTACTATCAGTGTAAAATAGCTTTTCTGCATGCCCTATTAAGGCATTTCCACCATATCTCTCTATTTCTGGGTCATATGCATCTATTACCAATCTATTTAATAATCCTTTAATTTTTAAATCATTGGTCCAAGTAATTATTTCTGGGATACCTTGATGTATAAGCAAATCAGGATCTCCATGAAAGCGTAGTCGAATGTGAGGCTCAGGATCTGAATAGCGCATAAAGAATAAATAGTCTGCCCAATTTTTATCCTTACAATTTTCAATCCATGGTTTCAATTCTTCACTTAAGAATTCTTCTTCTCTCTCACTCATTCCATAAAGCTTTATAAATAACCAATCACTCCCTAGGAATTTTACTCTTTGTTGATACGGAATGTAGGCATTTCTTCTTATATAGTTATTATCTAGCGATATTTGTGAAGTTGATTTTGAAACTTCTTGTTTACGTACTAATGGAAATACACCTTCCATGATATATTTACCATCTGAACCTTCTACCCAATGAGCATCTATATCTCCCTCAATTTCAATTAATTTTAACGCTCGATCTTTTCCAACTTTATCTAACTCTTGTTTTACAATCTCAAGATGTAAAGGATTATTTAGATCTAGTAATAATCGGTTATCAAATTCTACTAAATAAATATATTGAGGAACATTCCAATTTTTTTGCCATTCTTTGAATGCATGAGTCCATTCTGTAAAACTATTATTATTTACATTTAAAAAATCATGTTTTAACAACCACCTAGCAGGTGACAAAATGACTTTACCTAATCTAATTCTTGGTAGCATAGGAGAATCTTCTAATTTACCAAAATTAATTTTTGACCAGGATCCCTCTCGCTCTTGAATAATATCACTCAGAAAACGAAATATACTTGGCCCTAACTGAGTGTTCAACATATGACTTGTGGTTGGTATAATTTCTCTATCTAATTTTTTAGAGTAGATATAAAAATGATTATGGGCTGCTCCAATATATAAGTCTGAAAGTGGAATAACATGAGATTCATCTTTAGAGGCCATAGTTCCTATTGCAATTTCATATGGTTTAACACTTCCTGTTGTTGCAATATTAGCTGTACGACCCTTGTTAGGTAAATAAACTAATTCGGCATGGATTGCTTCTTTATAAAACAAATTATTTTCCTGTTGCACTTTTTTTAATTCGCTTCTCAAAGAATCGTCATCACTGAATAAATCCATGAAACGACCAAATGTTTGCCCAACAGCATTTGAACCAGGATTTGGGCTCAAAGTTAATTGATAGTTACCTGCATCAATTTCCTCAGAACTGTTAGAGGCTAATGTAAAATATAGTTCCATAGACGACGCTTTGATATGTTGAACTTTTTTATTGGAATCCCTAAGCTTTGCAAGCTTCTCATCGGTTAGATTAATTTCGTGTTCTCTATTATAAATTGCCTCCAATGCCCAACTTGTAATTAACTTTTGCTGATTACTTTCTTCACCATGTATAGGGTGATATAAACCATTCCTATGAGATGATTCATATGTGGCTGGTACACCTAATCCCATATCTCTATCTAGTAATTCTAACAATGGTACCTCTTGATAAACGCCATATTTTTCTATAAAGGCATTTCGATATTCAGTAAGAGGTGAATAACTATTTTGTAAACTAATCTCCCAAAATAGATTAGCTACACTCTCAATTTCATTTTTTATGTTTTTATTAAGATTAATTTCATTATTATCTCCAAGTGCTAGATCCACTTGTATGTTACTTGTTGTATTCTCTACTAATTTACTCATTTTTGAATTAATATGATTATATAATTTTTCCCCTTTACCAATACTGGTGCTATTGTAATCGCTTATTAAATTAGAAATTTCCCCCAGACTTTTTTTGAACTCATCTATTCCTTCTATGGAGGATATTGTGTTCATCAAATAGTCGAATGTTGATGTATTAACTAAAGGAGGTCGTAATTCAGTTAATAAGATTTCTTGAGTTATTAATGTCTTAAGAAACTCCTCTATTACAACTAAAGGCACATCCTCATACTTTTTTTGCAGTTGAAGCTGTAGCTGAGAAAACGTAATAGAGTTTTGAGTCAATTTTTTTACTTCTTCAAGGGCATCTGAAAAACGCACATTAACACTTTCAATTTCTTCTGCCTCATTAGATTGTTTCCCTAGCATAGTATGATATGACAATTTAAGACGATCGCCATGTATATATGTAGCTTGGTTAAAGAAAACTTTAACCTGATTAATAACCATTGGATTGCTCTCTAACAATTTTATTATCTCATATAACCATTCCATATCTGGACGCACTCTTTTTTTAAATTGATTGTAGTTTGTTAATTTCACCTTAGTATGAGTAGCAAAATCACCTTTTGATACTCCCGCAAATAACCCATAGGGAGTTGGACGTGTCATCATACGTATTAAAAAACGTATAAAGCTGAATAATGCTTGTTTCTTTTTCTTACTGTCCTTTTCTTCTTGAATATGTGGTAGAGACTTACATAAGCTTGGACTAGCTACTGCAATGGCTTCCCTAATTAAAGGATCTTCTATTAACTTAACAATTTTTTTGTTTATATTTTCTAATTTTTCAACATCTGATTTCCCATCCGGATTAAATACTTCTAAATATTTATTAATTGGCAGTAATGGGGTCCTTAACATAAAAAAGTCTTGGCATTCAAATTGTAAATTTGAATGTGTATTTGAATTTGACAATTAATATCACCTCGATTAAGTTTATTGTTTAATTTAAAAGACAAATAGAAGTCTGACTGTTTTTTATTTTCTCTATTAGTATAATATTCTTTTTATTACAAAAAAAGTATTGACTTTTTTTGGATATAAAGGTAAATTTATGAGGTGGAATATTCCATATAATGGATTATTAAGAAAATTCATTTTTTGTTATTACTGCAAATAAATACATTTATTACAAAAAAGTATTGACTTGTGGAAAAAAATGGTTTTAAATTTAGTAGACGGAATATTCCGATAAAAAATATTTGGAGGAATTAACATGGAAAAAATTAAAGCTTTTGATCTTGATGTGAATTTAAAAACTAAGGCTGCTGGTGATGTATCACCTCAAACTTGGACAACAATTGGCCAAACAATCAAACAATCTATTAAAAATTGCAAAACTTTCACTTGTGGTTGCTCACTTGTGTCTTGTTCTAACTGTAACTAATTTCTAAATACATTTAGAAATTAATTATCTTTCAACGTTGAAGATATCCTATTTTCATAATATTAAACAAGCACCTCGTTTATAAAATTAAAAACGAGGTGCTTGTTTTCTGATTAATCTACTAATTAAAATATTTCACAGGAGTATAGTTAATGAATTTTTCTAAAAAACTTTTTCTTATGTTTATGTTAGCATTTGTATTTAGCAGTATTACGGATATTAATTCTGCTGCTGCAGATAGCAGAGGTAATTCTATATTTATTATATTAAAGAACACAAATTCAACAAATACGATAAAAGAAGCCGTACACCAAGAGTTTAAAAATGTAAAAATAGAACAGATACCTGAAATTGGTACTATTAATTTAAAAATGAATAATGATTTGAATACGAAAAAAATAATAGATTTCATAAAAGAAAAATTCCCAAATGATATTGAGGATTACGGAACAAACACCTATGTAACACCTGTATCTGAAAACACTAATAATACTCGTATTCATAAAACACAAGAGCATATGAGTTTATCATCAAATGCTCTTAGTACTCAAGAACAATTCTATCAAAATTTCACATGGCATATCTCTAATGTAACTAATAACTATAAATCGTATGACATACAAAAGGGAAATAAAAATATTTTAATAGGTTTAATTGATAGCGGAGTGGATATTACACATCCAGATTTACAAAGAAGTATAGATGTAACCAAAGGAAAATCATTTGTTACAGGTGATCCAACACTTGAAGATAAACTAGGGCACGGTACACAAGTTGCTGGAATTATAGCAGCACAAGGAAATATAAAAGGGATTGCTCCAAATACTACAATCATACCTTATAAAGTTTTTGGTACAGGAGATGGAGAATCTGATTGGGTAGTTAAAGCAATTATTCAAGCAGTTAAAGATGATAATGATATTATTAATTTAAGCTTAGGTACTTTCAAATCTATTAATAATAAATCAGACAAGGCAACTATTAAACTATATAAAAAGGCAATCCAATATGCTCAAAAAAATGGAGTATTAGTTATTGCTTCAGCTGGAAATGATAGTATTGATTTAAGTCACCCTCAAAAAATCGAAGAAAATGGTAATACTACTTCAAAAATTCAAATTCCAGCGAGTTTTACTAGTCCTATCATAGTATCTTCTACGGAAAAAAGTGGTAAGTTTGCTCGCTATTCAAATTATGGACAAACAATAGATTTTTCTGCACCTACAGGATACTTCGGAAAAAAATTCGATACTGAACAAGAACTTGATATACAAGAGATGATTTTAGTAACACATCCTGTTACACTAAATAATACTGAGCTAGATCAAGCTGTTGGAATCCCTAAAGGGTATTCATTATCCTTAGGAACCAGTTTAGCAGCGCCACAAGTATCTGCGACCGCAGCACTCATTATCTCAAGATATAAAGA
The DNA here is from genome assembly GCF_026241455.1 of Bacillus sp. DHT2. Lineage (NCBI taxonomy): Bacteria > Bacillati > Bacillota > Bacilli > Caryophanales > Bacillaceae > Bacillus > Bacillus sp. DHT2. The sequence goes on along the minus strand of NZ_JAPHWH010000026.1, from coordinate 2,570 downwards.
AATTCATCACAAGAAACCGTCTATACAACAAATTAATTATTTTTTACAAAGAGGGGCGAAAGATTTAGGTCCTAAAGGAAAAGATATTTACTTTGGTTATGGTCAAATTAATACATATCAAAGTTTAGTTCATATAAGATAAGCAATGGGACTCTATTGTACAAACCTAACTTATTATATTACTCAGATGCCGTTTGGCATCTTTTTTCGGTTCTGTTGCAAAGTTTCTAAAACGAAGCTATACTCTAGAAAAAGGGAACAATTCCAAGTTTAGGTATTTTTTGTTGTCTACAATAGCAATATTTCCGTTTGTTTGTTTGCTTGGTTGTGTATGATTTAACTTTATTCTTTTTAGAATTGAAACGTGGCATATCATTCTGTTTCTTGAAAAAACGTGAAAAAGCATCTGCGAGACTTTTCAATGTTGATCGAAGAGCAATACTATCGACTTCTTTTAACCCAATCGTATCCTGTTGCTTCTTTAATTGAGTTAGCTCAGCAGAGTAAGAAAACAATTAAATACAAATCGACTGCAACCGATGGTTTTAGCAATTCATATTTCCTGTTCCTTATTTGGATAGATACGAAATTTATATGCCTTATTTACTAACATGAGTTGCACCTCACTTTTTAAATTTTTGAGGAGGGAATCTTCTGTCGGAACATGATAAAGAAACTACCAAAATATTCCTTTATAATATAAAATCATGGATAAAATATGAAAATTTGCATATTTTATCCATGATTTCATTAATGTGGTAAGGTAATACAGAAAACATTTTCGGAATTTTTTCACAATTATCAATTAGATATTTTTCACATAATAATGGATAACATCCGTATTTTGAATTTGACTATTAATCTATAACAATTAATATAAAAAAGACAAAAGAAAAAGAAGTTATTTCATACTTTGGCCGGTACAGAACAACTCCCAATGAATTAAAACGCTTCCTATAAATTTTGTTTTATAAACTTATTACATATAGTGTACATTTTCCATAGCGAATTTTCAAGAGGTGTAGTTTCTTATAACTAAAAATAGAAAAAATGCTTTTTCTTTTTGTCTTTAAAAGGAGAGAAAATATCATGAGTAATATAATTAAAAGACGTCATACAAATCAATATGCTCAGATACACAATAACCCATTACAAAATGACTTAATTGATTTACGAGCAATTGGGCTCCTTTCTCACCTTATGAGTTTACCAAGTGATTGGATAATTTATAAAACACAATTATATAAAAAGTTTAGTAGAAAAAATATAGATGCAGCTTGGAAAGAACTTGCAAGTAAAAACTATATAATTGGTTTTAATTGTTACATAAATGGAAAAAAACAATCCTTTTATAATGTTTCAGATATTCCATTCATTTCCGAAGAATTTTCCGCGTTCATTCTAGAATCAATATCGGAACTAATAAATTCGGGATCTTCCGTCAAATCTTTGAGCTTAATGAATGGCGGAACCCTTGATATCCCTCAAGATTTAACTGATGTACTAAATGTACATCAGTCGAAAGTTCTAAAAAAAATTACTACTGTACCGACAGTACAGTACTCTCAGTACTGTACTGTCGGTACAGCTACAAAAACAATATATACAAAAGAAAAAATAACAAATATTGATGATGAAGATATACCGAACGTTTTACATTCAGATACAAAGGATATTCAAAATTCAAAAATTATTAATGCAACACAAATGAATACTGTATATACACCATCTTTATCTGATGACGATATTTTATGGATTACCAATAAAGTTCGAGATATTTTTAAAGGTAAAATACAAAAGAGATCATTTGATTCTGTATTAAAAAAATGTATTAATAACTATAAAAAAGGTACTGTACCAAATTATGAAAATTACTTAATTACATCCATAGAAAATAAGATAACAGATCTTGAACTTCGAAGAAAACAAGAGAAAAAATTATTAGATTTAATCCCTAAATCTAAACAAAAGAACAAGAAAACAAATAGACAAGAGATGATTCCTGAATGGCTACATAAGCAAAAAAATGAATACCCAAATGCAGTTGAAATACAACAACATTCAGAGAAGGATATAGAAACAGAGCGCCAACAGTTATTAAAAGAATTACAAAAGTATCAACGATAACAAAAAAATGAAAAATAGCAAAATTTCGACTAGCTTAATTTTCATTGAACAAAACATAATATTCTAGCCTTCAATTGATAAAAAGCTAAACCCCCTTGGTATATAAGGGGGTTTAGCTTTTTATTTTATAGGAATATCCTTTGCAACAAGATGCAATTATATTTTAGCGTATTCGCATCTTGTAGCTATTATTATGTATGCCATATTCCATAAAATAATTACAAAAAATCTCTTATTCTCTTTATCTATTTTTATTCTATGCACCATTCAAGGTGAAGGTGTATAAATTTAATTGAAAGGGTTCTGGTGCAAAAACCATTTGATAGAGATATAGAACCTACATGGCCTATTCAATGACAGATTATGATGCAATTCCAAATAACTTATGTATGAACCCAACTTCATTTTGAGCAGACTTCACCTGTAGGTTAAGTTGTCCTTTT
>NZ_JAPHWH010000025.1:0-31552 GCF_026241455.1 Bacillus sp. DHT2 | reverse complement strand
ACCAGCTGTTTTGGATAAAAAGAAGGCTTGAGCCGGATGTTTGGAAACGGACAAGTCCGGTTCTGAGGGGAGAAAGGGTCCGTGAGGACTCCGACTTACCCGACCTCCGAAATACACATGATATGGTCAAACGTTCTTTATACTATTGGAGTAAACTCTACACATCTCAAATGCAAGAAGGGATGCCCTATCGTTCACTTCGGAAAACAATCACCATTAACTTATTAGATTTTTTATTATTTGCTGATGATGATTCATTTCACACTATCGGCCAATTATGGAATACAAAAACACAACAAGTATTAAGTGATGATATCGAAATCCATTTTGTAGAGAGTAAGCCCGAATTATAAAAAAATAAGCGCACCTTTCGGTACGCATCACGAATTAGCCGTATATCTTGATTTTTTCAATCAAAAATACGGCTAATTTCATTTATTTGCTACATTCCAGCTGAATCTTTTTTGACCAAGGCATGTATTGATCTAAAGTTTCAGGATTTTGATGGATTCCGAGATTCGGTAGATCCGTGAAAAGTTTCTTGATGTATTCGTAGAAATCAACGCCGTTACTTTTGGCTGTTTCTGCGATACTCAAACAAATGGCGTTCGCTTTTGCGCCAGCTTCGCTGACCGAAAAAAGCCAGTTTTTTCTGCCTAGAACGTTTGGACGGATGGCGTTTTCAGCTGGATTATTATCGATTTCAATGCGCCCATCATTCAAAAATGCTCTGAGACCATTTGCCCTGTTCAATGTATATTCAGCAGCTTTCGCAAGGGCATTTTTTCCGTAAAATGGTGACACCTCAACCCATTCAAGGAATTTCTTCACAATTGGCTTCGAGTATTTTTGGCGCTGTTTTCTTCGCTTACTCGGAGACAAATGTTTAAATTTCCTTTCAAGTCGATATAAATCGTCACAATAACTCACACCAATCCGTCCATTTTTACTGTCTGCCTTCAGCCAATAGCGACGAACATGCGCCCAACAATTTGCGAAGTTCACTCCTTCAATTTTGTCATAGGCAGAATAGCCATCACAAACAATTGTGCCAGAATACCCGTCAGTGAAATTTTCAAGAACAGACCGAGCACGTGATAATGAACTCTGAAACAGGACAATCGTTGGCCCTTGACTGGGAACACTTCGATACACCCAATTATAGGCATTAGATTGACCAGATTTTCCATCAGATCGGTTGATGATTTGTGCATATGTTTCATCGACATGTAAAATTGACTTAGTCATCATCAAGTGCTTCATTCGTTTGTAAACAGGAAATAACCAATCGTGTGATGCACGAATGACCCAATTCGAAAGGTTCTTATCATTTGTATTTAGGCCATAACGATCCCACTCTTTTACCTGACGGTAAAGTGGTAAGTATTGTGAGAATTTATCATATATCACTTTGGCAAGTACGCTAGAACTTGCGATGCTACGTTGAATGGGTGGTTGTGGTGCTTTACCACGTTTCATTTGTGCTTTTTGAAATGTATCGCCTTTGCAATTTTTACATTCATAAGCGTGTTCCATGTGTTGAATTTTCTTCATTTTCGCAGGAATAAATTCTGCTTCTTCACGTACAATGGTACTGCCAATTTCAATCATTTGTTCTTGGCAACAGTCACATCGTGTATTTTCTGGGTGATGATGAATCGTTGCTATCTCCACATCATCCCGTAATGAATCATTTCGTTTTTTCTTTTGAATCTTCGTACAACAGTATAAGAAATGGTCTGTTGGCTTTGTTCTTCTGTGTGCTCAGGTTCACTAAAAGACGGGTCATCCTCAAATAATGATCCTTGCCCGTCTGGTGCGTTATATTTCGACTTCTCTGTTTTAGATCCATATAAAAGCTTAGTTAAATGGCGAATTTGATCGGTTAATGCCTCAATTTGTTTCGATAAGTCTTTGTTTTGTTGATTCGAATGGGCCAATTGCCCTTCGAGCGCCCTAATTAATTTTTCGTATTGGTTTTCATTCGTAGAAGAAACATTCGCCACATCATTCACCACTTTCCGTTCGATTTCGTTGCTATTATTATAACTATTTCGAACAGTGAAATAAAGATGAAATTAGGGTGTACGAATTTAGAATACGCCTTTTGCTGATGGTTGAATCGCCTTTGGCTACTGAATGGACAATCCTTCGAGCAACCTTATCCCGACAATGAGATTATCCCGACCTTTTTATGATTTTTTGTGAATTAAAAACAATCAACTGGTTATTAGTCGGAATAATCCCGTCATCTAAAAATCATTTTAATCCATATAACCTACGTATCATTTCATTATTATCTTTTCGCGTAAGAACAGTTGTTCCTGTGTCGATATCAAGATTAATGGTTGCCTTTTCAATAGCTTTCCTTTTCATTTCAGTATCTGCTGAATCATAGATCAAAGTAGGTTCCGGATCTTCGTGACCGAGGAATTTTGAACATTTATCCTGTGCTTGTTTAGCGTATTTACTTATGAATTTGGCAACTTAAATAAAATCACCCATTAATATTTCAGATGAAGTTTTGTTGTCTGTGCAATAAATATCAATTTATGTTACCTCTTTTCTAATGTGACTTTCAGGGAAATCCTGATACGATACTTTTCCTAAAGAGGCATGAAATATTTATTATTCCGACCAATTTTTACATCATTCTAAAATAAACATCTAATGAGGATTAAAAGTCGGAATAATTTTTTAGTCGGGATAAGGTTGCTTATTCCGAATTCTGAATAAGCAACCAGCGAAGCTCCTTTTGTGAGAGATTGCGTACTTCATTTTCATCTTTCGGCCATTGCATTTTGCCGTTGTCTAAACGTTTATAAAGCATGGCGAATCCATCCCCATCGAAATACAAACATTTATAGCGATCTTTACTCCACCCTGAAAATAAGAAAATGGAATCGTCATATGGATCAAGTTCGAAAGAATCTTGAATCAGTGTTGCCAGTCCATCAATTCCTTTTCGCATGTCTGTTTTACCGCAAATGATGTAAATATTTTTTACACTTGGATAATTTTGTTTCAACAGTTTTTCAACTCCCTCATGACTGTTTGGATGATGTGCTCATCTGCGCCGGTATAGAAGGAAATTTCAGCGTTAGCCGTTTTGATCGTGCAAGTAGGATTTGACGAAAGCACTGTTGGCTTTGTTGTGGAAGTATTTTTGTTTTCGGCATGTAATGTTACGGGGACAATATTTAGTTTTTGTTGCGACATATGAAGCACCTCCTTAAATTGATACATTCATCGTACCAGGAGGCGCTACGTGTTTATATGCGTTGTTTGATTGGGGGCTTACATTATTCGGAAGAAGCGTCGCTTCTTTAAAGGGAATTACTCCAATACGTTTCCAAATGTTTTAAACCGTGAATTCAAAGATCGTCAACAAAATGAAGCGCTTGTTACAGACATTACCTACCTACGATTTCAAGAGGGCTTTCGCTATCTTTCTGTCGTACAAGATATTTATAATAACGAAGTTGTTTCTTGGAAAATTTCCAAGCGTAATGATAATGAACTTGTATTAGATACAATTGAAATGTTGACACAAAAAAGAGATGTGCGTGGAACCATTCTCCATTCAGATCAGGGATTCCAGTACACATCTCATGCCTACAACAAACGACTTTTAGATTTAGGTATCATTGGCAGCCACTCTCGCAAAGGAAACTGCCATGATAATGCCTGTATCGAGTCATTTTTCTCCCATTTTAAATCGGAGATGTTGTATTTGAATCATTTTAAAACAGAAGCGGATTTAATACAAGCAATTGAAGAATATATTTACTTTTATAACTATAAACGTTTCCAAAAACGACTCAACCATCGAGCTCCGATAGAATATCGAATCTCGATGGCTGCTTAGTCTTTTTTATACTGTCTACTTGACAGGGATAAGACCAATCATGGGCTTTTTTCTAGTGTCCACGATTCGGGGTACAGTTCATTGCAAATTGGATACCCTCTTTTATATTAAATTTATATCATTTCACTTTTTAGTCTTTCTATAAATTTCTCTAATGACATTTCTTCCGATTCTTGTTCTCCATACTTTCGAACATTAATACTATTATTTAATTTTTCTTGATCTCCGAGGACGAGCATATAAGGATTTTTTTTCATTTGTGCTTCTCTTATTTTATATCCAACTTTTTCATCTCGGGCATCAACTTCCACACGAAATCCTAATTTTTGTAATTCAAGCTCAATATTCATTGAATAATCTAAATGTTCAATTGACGAAACAGGTATAATCTTCACTTGTACAGGTGCTAACCACGTAGGAAATGCTCCTGCATAGTGTTCAATTAATATACCGATAAAACGTTCAAGAGAACCATATATAACCCGATGTACCATGACAGGACGATGTTTATTTCCATCTTGTCCAATATAATTAATATCAAACCTTTCAGGCAAATTAAAATCTAGTTGAATAGTTCCTATTTGCCAAGTTCTACCGATAGCATCTTTTATTTTAAAGTCAAGTTTTGGACCGTAGAATGCTCCATCACCAGGGTTAATTTTATATTCAATATTTTTACGTCGTAAAACATTAGCTAATACTTTTTCAGAGAATTCCCAAATTTCATCAGAACCAATTGCATTATCTGGTTTTGTTGACAATTCTATATGATACTCAAATCCAAAAATTTCTTTATAGAACTTATCAATCAAATTAATAACTCTAATTATTTCATCTTCCACTTGATCTTCTCTCATAAATATGTGTGCGTCATCTTGCGTAAAATTGCGTACTCTAAATAAGCCATGTAAAGCACCACTAAATTCGTGTCTGTGTACCAAACCTAATTCACCCATTCGTATTGGAAAATCTCGGTAAGAATGTAAAGAATTCTGATACACTAAAATAGCACCAGGGCAACTCATAGGTTTTATAGCAAATTCTACTTCATCAATTTCTGATGTATACATATTTTCCCTATAATTAAACCAGTGTCCTGAAGTTTCCCAAAGTTGTTTATTTAACATTATTGGTGTTTTAATTTCAATATATCCAGCTTTTTCATGCTCCTTCCGCCATAACTCTTCTAATATATTACGTACGACCATTCCCTTTGGTAAAAAGAATGGAAAGCCAGGACCGTATTCACTAAGGAAAAATAATTCTAACTCTTTACCTAATTTGCGGTGATCTCTTTTATCTGCTTCTTCAAGAATATGTAGGTATTGAGCCAGATCTTCTTTAGTAAAGAAAGCCGTTCCATAAACTCGTTGAAGCATTTTATTATTGCTATCCCCTCGCCAATATGCACCAGCAACATTAAGTAATTTCACTACCTTAATTTTCCCCGTAGATGGGACATGCACTCCTCTACAAAGGTCAAAAAACTCACCTTGTTCATAAATTGTAACTTGCTCGTTCTCCGGAATGGAGTTTATTAACTCAATTTTGTATGTATCTCCAATTTCAGTGAAGCGACGTAAAGCTTCGTCCCTAGTAACTTCAACACGGTGAATTGGTATATTTGCATCAATAATTTTCTTCATCTCTTTTTCAATTAGTGGTAAATCCTCTGGTGTAAGTGATTTTTCTAAGTCCATGTCATAGTAAAAACCATTTTCAATTGTTGGACCAACACCAAACTTTACTTCTGGAAATAATCTTTTAACTGCTTGAGCAAGTAGATGTGCACTGCTGTGTCTTAAAATCTCTAATGAATCTTCATGTTCAGGTGTAATTATTTCAAGAGTAACATCTTCATATATTGGTCTAGCTAAATCTATTAAAGTGCCATTAATTTTTCCCGCGATAGCTTTCTTCTTTAAACTACTACTAACAGAACCTGCAATCTCTTCTGATGTGATTCCTGGTGGAAACTCCTTAATTAATCCGTCTGGAAATGTAATTTTAACCACGTCATTCATCTACCTTTCATTATTAACTCCTACTCCAAATAATTGAAGGGAAATTTTGTATGAATTAATCGCTCTAGTATCATATTGTACATAAGAGTATAAAATTAATTATCACCATATTTTTGGTAAATCAAACATTTATTAAAACAATATATGAATTCCAAAACTTATAATCATTTTAATCCTAAAATTAATTTAGTATCTTTTACACTTGCTACTTCTCTTCCTAAAGCTTTAGATAAATCTGCTACTCTTTTAACTAAAATACTATTATTGATGGCCAAATCATTTTCTTTATCATATACACTGTCTTCATATCCAATTTTTATGTGTGCCCCTAATAACAATGCCTGTCCTAATGTAATATATCCTTTTCTATTACATTCAACATAAAACCAATTTTCATACCCCTCTAAATATTCCGACATATATTGGATGTTTTTGGTTGTAGCAGGCATTTGACCAGGATATCCTAGGTTTATACTATAATAATACGGTATCTTTTCAGGCCAATTATTCAACAATTCCTTTGAATTGTTGAACATTCCCATATCAAACACACAAAATTCAGGTACCAAATTTAAATCTAAAGCAGTATTTAACTCATTTTCTGTGTCTTTTCGTGTCACTTTTACAGCAGAATCAAATAAAGTTAATGATCCAGTACGTATCGCAACTGTCTTTAATTGGGGCCATTCATTGATATATTCTTTAATAGTATCAATATCACTATTACCTATATTAATGATTATATCACATTTTTCTTTTATTAACTCCAGTGTATAAAGATAATTCTCAATATTTTTTGTAGTCCGTCCTTTTTCATCCCTAACATGTAAATGCGCTATTGATGCCCCTTGTAAATAGCATTTATATACTTCATCAGCAATTTCTTCTGGAGTTAATGGATTATTAATTCCTTCTGTAGTAAAACTTGTTGGTGCAACACAAATAATTGTTTTTTTCATTATATATATCCTCACTGTTTACATTTTTACAAAATTTAATTTTATAATTTCCATTCTGGCCATATAATTCCATTAAACATTGGTAACCCTTTTGTTCGTACTTCGAGAATAAATGAATTTGATACTGAGTTTGCTTTGGCTAAAACATCATTCAAACTATCATTTTCTGCAAAATAATAATCAATACCAAAGGATTCTGCTAGTTTCTTATAATCGGGATTAGTAAGTTGAAAGTGTTCATTTTTCGACTTATAAATTTTGGTGTGTGTTTCATCTACTGAACCAAATAAATTGTTATTAAACAATATAACCTTTATAGGAATATTATATTTTAAAGCTGTTGAAATTTCTGTAAAGCCATATGAAAATCCACCGTCACCTGTGATGCAGACAACATCCTTACCACACACTGCAGCTCCAATTGCTGATGGTAAAGATCCACCTAATGTTCCAAAATTATTTGGCATATGTATACTAAATGGGAGCTCAGTTTTAAGATAACGTGTTAACCAATATGCATCTTGACACATGTCTAACGAAAATTGTGTTTCAATATCAAAATTGTTTCTTATAGAATTAACAACTTGCCAAACTTCTGGGACTGTCCTTTTTAGCCCATCATACCACTGCTCTTTTATATTTTCACAGAGCCCTTCTAATTCTTTCAATCTTTCTTCACTAGCTACTTGACTAACTTTAGGTAATAAAGCACATAAAAATTCATTTATATCACAGTTTAAAGTCTTTGAATTCTTATAATTTTTCTTTAACATAGCCCCTTCATTAGCTACATGATATACTTTTCCATCAATAGGAAGCATTGCATTTCTTGTTTCAAGTAGACTTAAACTTGTACCTAATGCTAATACAAAATCACTTTTTTCAGCTATTGCATCAAATGGCCTAGCTCTCTCCCAGATACAGCCTGCATTTAATGAAAAACTATCTGGTATAGCACCTTTTCCTTTTAATGTAGTTATAACTATTGCACCCATTTTTTTTGCCAGTTCGCATATGGCTTGTCCTGAATTAGAAAGATGCGCACCCCAACCAATATATATCACAGGGAATTTACAAGTTTTAATCTCTTTTATAACCTCTGAAATATAACTTTCGATATTTTTTTTAACAGGGATACCGTAATTAACATCTTCAAAAGTGAATTCAACAATTTCAGAGATTATATTACTAGGTATTTCAATGTAAACAGGCCTACACTGCCCATTTTTCATCTTAGAGATACATCTTGTTAGATAATCGACAAACTCTGAACCAGATTCAATTCGCAAGCAATCGTACGTAATATCTCTAAAAAGCGGCCTTGAATCCGGCAATTCATGGATGAGCCCTTTTCTTTGATCTAAATCCCAAGAATAGTTGTTAACACCAATTGCAATAAGCGGTAAAAATTCAGCATTTGCTTGAGCCACATGTGAAATCATACTTGTTATTCCAGGTCCAGCTGTTGAAACTACTATTGCAGGAAGACCAGTTGACTGAATATTTCCTAGGGCACCGAAACCAGCACCATATTCTGTTCTCCATGAAATTAAATTTGAATAATCTAATTTAGTTTCGGCGGATTTATATAAAGGCAAAATGTGTGCGCCAGGTACAGCATTTATTTTAATTTTTTCATTTTTTAAATAATCTAATATATCCATAGTATTAGCCTCCTAAATAAAATTCAACACTCTGATAATCAGGTTAAGCTCTTAACTAACCTGATTATCATGTTTTAATTAAAATCTAATTCCTTTATTTCTTTCATTTTATCTTTAATTATCCATGGAAGAACTACTCCTATTTTATTTTCCACAGAATAGGCTGTTATTGGATAATCAATAGACACATTAAGACGATTACTCTTTTTCATCTCACTCATTAGAATTAATTCTTCATCTTCTGTTAATTCGCCGATGTAATTAAAATTCATAAAAGTACTTATCATCAATTCTTGTAATTGCAAATCATATAATTTATTACCAAAAACAAGATCTCCAATATCAAAGCCTTCATTTATAAAAATTTCATTTTCGAATGAAACAACATCTTTATAGCACTCATTTATACTGTTAGTACTACATAATATTGGATGTGAAACATGACAATCACCAATCAAACGTTTGAATTTTTCATGATACACTCTACCATCTCTGATAATTTTGATTGGAATTTTATTTTCTTCAAATAATATTTCACAAATTTTCATTACAATGTATAAACTAAGGCCAAAGTTTTTATCTCCATTCGGAAGACCGTAGCTAACATCTTGATCGTAATAATACTGAAAACACTCTGAATTAAAAGAATTAACGTCAGTTTTTAATGTTTCAAATTTTCCCTTTAACTTTTTCACATTTAATAAATACTCTTCATAAGTGAGGTATTTTTTAATTTTTTCAATTTTCTCAATATTAGTATTTTCATTGATGGAATATATATATTCTTTGTATGTGCCTTTTTCAGTATCTGGTTTTGAATTTTCTTGGTTAATTTTTTTTAGATTATCAAAAAAATTAACCATCAGAATTTTTTTACTTGCACCATCAAAAATATTATGATCAACAAAAAACAAAATATCGTAATCTTTTTCATTCTTTTTTATAATTAATAGATTAAAGAGCAAATTATGAATAGGGTTTTGACTTATTAGTTTTTTAGTAGCATAGTCACATATTTTCTCTTCAATTTTCTGTTTTGTTTCTTCCGTATACATTGATAAATTAAGTACTTCCATGTCAAAATCCTTAATTTTTTCGTACTCAATAAAGTTAATACTATCTTTATTGTTATCAATTACAGATTTAAATACTGAGTCCATATTTAAGGTTTCTTTTAGTGCTTCTTTAATATGCTTTAAATTCATCTCATCAAAAACTTGAATTTTTGTAATCAGTATACTTTTAAATTTTTTTGTTATATAGGCATTTTGTAGATAGGATACTTTATATCTATCTACTATCTGCTTAGATTTAATCTCTAAATTTAAATAACTTGCTTGTCTATCGATATATTTTTCGATGATTTTATTATTAGTATCTTCACTTCGTATCTTATTTTCCGCTTGAATACGTTTAGGAACTACTTTATTTTCAAGCATGTGATTAAAAGGTCTAATATAATGCGGAAATTTACTTGGAGAAATATAATTTCTCAAGTAAGGAAATATTTCTTCATAAGATTTATTTGTATACAAAGTGATGTATTCTTTTTTATTTATTTGTACTTTCTTAAATTTATACTTCCCTCCGATTTCTTTTTCTAGATTTTTCTCAATTATTGCATAATCAAGAATTTCCATTTGCCCCTTAATCTTTTCGCTTATTAATTCAATTGTTGTATATCTGTATAAATCAGCGATAGGTATTTCAAGATTCAAACTATCCTTTATCCTCAAATGAAGTTTAATCACTAAAAGCGAATTTCCACCTATTTCAAAAAAGTCATCTTTAACTCCGATTTCTTCAATCCCTAATAACTCTTTCCAAATCAAATGTAGTAATTTTTCTATCTTATTAGAAGGTTTTTCATATTGCCGTTCAGGGATATTCACATTCATTTCCAATAGAGTCTTTCTATCTACTTTTCCATTAATTGTTTGAGGTAATTTTTCTAATTGAATGAAAACTACAGGTATCATATAATCCGGTAGTTTTTCTTTTAAAGAATTTTTTACCTCCTCCATATTTATTTTCTTATTTGATATAAGAAAAGCACACAAATAATTTTGATTTGCACTCACACTTTTTGCTACTACTACTGCTTCTTTTATTTCTTTATAGTTGAGTAGTGAATTCTCAATTTCCCCCAATTCTATTCTATGTCCTCTGATTTTCACTTGATTATCAATCCGACCCAAATATTCAATATTACCGTCTGGCAACCATCTAGCTAAGTCACCTGTCTGATACATTATTGTACCTGGTTCAAAAGGGTTATTAATAAACTTTTCACTTGTTAAATCTTGTCGGTTTAAATACCCTCTTGCTAGTCCTGCACCTGAAATATATAATTCTCCTTTAACACCTATAGGTACAGGTCCATTGCCATTTAATATATATAATTTTGTATTATCAATCGGCTTTCCTATTGGTACCACATTTGTAATTTCATGATTGCATTCAAAATAAGTCACATCTATTGTTGCCTCAGTTGGTCCATATAAGTTTATAAGTTTTATACTATTATCCATTCTTCTAAAAAATCTTGATACCTGACTATGATTTAATGCCTCTCCACTACAAAACACTTGACGTAAGCTAGAAAATGATTCATTATCATTATTTTCTTCTAAGTAAAATAGGAAAACATCAAGCATTGATGGTACAAAATGCATAGTTGTTATTTCATATTGTTTAATTGCCTCTATAATTTTTTGAGGATCTTTTTCATTATTAGGTCCTAGCATACAAACTTTAGCACCGACTATAGACCACCAAAGTATCTCCCATACAGAAACATCAAAGGCATAGGTCGTTTTTTGTAATATTGTGTCTTTTTCAGTTAATGGATATTTTTTTTGCATCCAATTTAATCTATTAATTAATGATTTATGTTCAATCATTACACCTTTAGGATTTCCGGTTGTACCTGAAGTATAAATTACATAGGCTAAGTCGCTAGATCTATTTATTTTTTCTAAATTATCTACTTTCCCTTCAAACAAAACACTATTAGATAAATCTAATATTTCGCCTTGAAATAGATTCGAACCCCCTATTAAAGTTTTTTTGCTTAGTAATACTTTACTTCCACTATCTTTCAATAGAAATTGTTTTCTTTCCTCCGGATAGTTAGGATCTATAGGTAAATAGGCACCTCCTGATTTCAATATCCCCATTATTCCTATTATCATTTCTAGAGACCTTTCAACCATTATACCTACAATAACATCCGATTTAACGCCCTTTTCTCTTAATACTCTTGCCAAACAGTTAGCCTTTTCATTTAATTCTCTATAGGTTAAATATTTATCTCCAAATATAACAGCTATTCCATCTGGTGTTTTTTCTACTTGCTCTTCAAATAATTCTTGGATGGCCTTGTCGTCAGGGAAATTTACCACTGTATCATTGAATTCGTTTATTTTTTGTAATTCACTCTCAGTTAAAAAATGAATATCTGATAGTTTAATATAACTATTTTTAACAATTTCTTTTAATATTTTAGTAAAGTGCTTAAACATTCTCACTATGGTTTCTTTATTAAACAATTTCGTACAATAATTAAAATTGAGCTCTAATGTCTTGGTTCTTTTTATTACATTTAATGTTAAATCGAACTGAGATGTAAGGTTTTCAAAATCATATAACTTAAGCATAACTTTATCTAGCACTATATCCTGACTTTCAATAGTATCTTCAACATTAAACAAAACATCAAACAAAGGGTTTCTACTTGTATCTCTTTTGATACTTAACTTATCTATAAGCTTTTCCAACTGATAATCTTGATTTTCGTATGCTGTCAATAGATTTTCTTTTGTTTCTTCTAAAAGTTCAATATATTCCTTCTCACCTGATGGATTACTTTTAATAGCTAATGTATTTACAAACATCCCGACTATATTTTGTAGGTCTACATTTTGCCTTCCTGCAACTGGTACCCCAACAACAATTTCCTCTTGCCCACTATATTTTGAAAGTAAAATATTAAATACTGATAATAGCACCATGTGTATTGTACTACCTGTTTTCCTTGAAAGTTTTCTTAATCCTTCAGTTATTTCTTCATTAACTGTGAAATTTAGGTTAGCCCCTTCATATGATTTAATTGCTGGCCGTTCATAATCATAAGGAAGATTTAACACTGGTATTTCACCTTTAAATATATTCATCCAGTACTCTTCTTTTTCTCTTATTACTTCTGACTCTAACAATTCATTTTGCCATTTTGCAAAATCTTTATATTGAATTCTTAAGGTGGCTAATTCCTCTCCGTTGTAAAGCGCTTTAAATTCTTTCAAAATAATATTCATTGATATCCCATCAGAAATAATATGGTGCATATCCATTAATAAAAATGTTTTCCCATCAGTTTCTATAAGCTCAGCCCTAAATAAAGGTGCCTTTTCTAATTCAAATGGCTTAACAAATCCTCTTAGGACATTCTCTACATCTTTATTTTCTTTTCTAAAAGTAAGTTTAAATTCATTTAAGGATTTAAACTTCTGTACTATTTTATATTCATTCATTTTAAAAGAAGTCTTAAATATTTCATGTCTGTTCATTAATTTTAGAAATGCTTTTTCTATTCTATTGACATCAACCTCTCCGCACACCTCCATTATGATCGGCATGTTATATGCCGTACTTTCTCCATTAAATTTTTGTAACATATACATCCTTTTTTGAGCAGATGATGCTTGATAGTATTCTTTCTCTTTCGATTTCTCTATCCTTAAAAACTTACTCTTTTGGGCATTTTTAATAAATCCAATTAACCCATTGACTGTTGGATTACTAAATAGCACCTTCAATGGTATTACTACATCTAGCTCTTTATGAATTTTAGCCATAAGTAGCGCTGCCTTTAATGAATGCCCTCCAAGTTCAAAAAAGTTATCGTTTATACCTATTCTTTCGACACTAAGAACGTCTTCCCAAACCTTCACCAACAGTTCTTCTACTTTGCTTCTTGGAGCTTCATATTTGTTTAAATATTCATCTCTATTTAATTCTGGAAGAGCCCTTCTATCAAGCTTCCCATTTAATGTCAAAGGGAGTTCCTCTATTTGTTTAAAGTATGACGGAATCATATATTCAGGTAGGCTTTCCTTTAAATAGTCCTTCAAGTTCAGTTCACTAATCACTGACCCACTTACTATATATGCACAGATGTATTTTTCTTTTCCATGATGCTCTTTTACAACAACCGCAACTTCTTTGATTTTTTCATGTTGTAATAATTTATTCTCAATCTCTCCGAGTTCTATTCTAAAACCTCGAATTTTAACTTGATTATCTATTCTCCCCAAACATTCAATATTACCATCAGGTAACCACCTCGCCAAATCACCTGTTCTATACATCTTTTTTCCATGTTCAAATGGATTATCTACGAACTTTTCATTCGTTAATTCACAACGGTTTAGATACCCTCTTGCTAATCCATCTCCACTTATACAAAGTTCACCAGGTACTCCTATTGGCATTAATTTTGAGTTTCCATCAACAATATATACTTTTGAGTTAGAAATAGGCTTTCCTATTAATACCGAGTTTTTATATTTATTTCTATAATTATAACTATGAACCACACATCCAACCGTTGCTTCTGTTGGTCCATACTCATTTATAATATCTACTCTATTCTCAAATAAATCACTTGTATTTTTCGCCAATTCTTCTGTTAGGTCTTCTCCACCTACAATAATTTTCTTAATTGACTTGTTTAAATATTTCATTTCTTTTATTAAACCCAAGTGAGCAGGTGTTAACTTAACTATAGAACTATCATTGCCTAAAAACACATCATTTACTAATTCATGAATATCGCCATCGCTATATATAACCATTGTATTTCCGCTTACAAGAGGAGTAAATATTGATGTTATTGTTAAATCAAAAGAAACTGATGTATAAAATGGCATATAAAATTTCTCATTAATACCATACTTGTTTTTTGAAAATACCACATAGTTAACTAAAGATTTATGTTCAATCATTACACCTTTAGGATTACCTGTCGTACCTGAAGTATAGATTACATACGCTAAATCTCTTGATGTATTTATTTTTTCTAAGTTGCTTGATTCTTCTTTAAATAAATGTTTATCCAATAAATCTAAGATTTCCCCTTTAAACTCTATATTAGTTGTTAAACTGTCACTACTTAATAACACCTCACACCTACTATCATCCAAAATAAAGTTTATTCTTTCCTTTGGATAACTAGGATCTATAGGTAAGTAAGCGCCTCCCGCTTTCAAGATTCCCATTATACCTATTATTAATTCGGGCGATCTTTCTACCATTATTCCAACTATAGAATCAGCCTTTACACCTTTTCCCCTTAGCACTCTTGCCAAACTGTTTGCTTCCTCATTTAACTCCCTATATGTCAGTTGTTTATTCTCTAATGTTACAGCTATACTATTTGGTGTCTTTTCTACTTGCTCTTCAAATAATTCATGAATTGTCTTTTCTTCAGGATATTCCGCTTTGGTATTATTAAATTTGTATAATATTTTATCCCTTTCCTCTTTCATAAGTAATTCAATTTCAGATATTTTTTTTTCCGGATTAATGGTTATTTCATCTAATATTTTTAAGAAATGATTCTTCATTCTTTTTATAGTTTCTTTTTTAAATAATTTCGAACAATACTCCAAACTAAATTTAAAAATATTATCTTTTTCCAATACATTTAATGTCATATCAAATTTTGAATTGGTACTATTGTAATCTATACGTTTTAACAAAAGTTCGTCTAATTTAATATCAGCTGTATTCTCTATATCCACAATATTAAGCATAATATTAAATAGTGGATTACTGTTTATGTTCCTCTCAATATTTAATCTTTCTACTAATGTTTCAAATTGATAATCTTGGTATTCATATGCCTTTAATGAGTTGTTTTTTACTTCTTTTAAGAAATTTATATACTTTTTACTTTTCTCTGGCTTATTTCTTAAGGCTAATGTATTTACAAACATTCCTACTATATTCTCAAGTTCCAAGCGTGATCTTCCTGCAACAGGTACTCCTATTACTATATCTTCTTGTCCACTATATTTTGAAAGAAGAATATTCAAGGCAGAAAGCATTACCATATGAATCGTAGTTCCTGTTTTTTTGGCAAGTATTCTTACCTCATCTGATCTTTTTTCACTCAAGTGAAAATTTACAGTGTCACCTTCAAATGTTTTATGTGCTGGTCTTTCATAATCATACGGTAAATCTAAAACTGGTATTTGGTCATTAAATAAATTCAACCAGTACTCTTCTTGCTGCTTTATCTTTTCCGATTTCAAGTAATTATTCTGCCAAGTAGAAAAATCTCGATATTGTAAATTCGATGGGGCTAATTCTTCCCCATTATACAGGGCGATAAACTCCTTTATTAAAATATTAATAGATATTCCATCTACTATTATGTGATTCATATCTATTAATAAGTAGACTTTCCCTCTACTTTTTACAAGTTCAACTCTTAAAAGTGGTGATTGTTCTAAATTAAAGGATCTAATGAATTCTTTTACAATCATATTTATGTCTTTATTATTTTCACTCTTAACAAGAGTAAAGTCATAGGATTGATCAATCTTTTGTACTATTTCACCTTCAATTGGTGCAAAATAAGTCCTTAAGCTTTCATGTCTTTTAACTAGTTCTTTAAAGGTTTTTTCCATTTTTCCTTTATCAACATCCCCCTCTATTTCAAAAAGAAGAGGTATATTATATGCTGTATTATCCTCAAAAAATTGTTGGACTAGATACATTCTTTTCTGAGCAGAGGATGCTCCATAACTATCTCTTTCATCTACTTTCTCTATTATTGAATACATATTTTTATCTATTTTTTCTATCAAAATTCTTTGTTCCTTAATAGTTGGTGAATTAAATATGTCCTTTATCGTTATTTCTTTATTTAGTTCTTTATGGATCTTAGCTATTATTGTTATTGCATTTAATGAATTTCCACCCAAGTCGAAGAAATTATCATTTGTGCCTATTTTTTCAACTCCAAGGGTAATACTCCAAATATTCGTCAAAATTTCTTCTAATTTGTTACTTGGGGCTTCATATTTATTTAAAACTATCTCATTTACATTGGGTTTTGGAAGTGCTTTTCTATCCAGTTTCCCATTAAGTGTTACGGGCATTCTTTCGAGATTGACAAAATATGACGGTATCATATACTCTGGCAAATTTGTGCTTAAATAATCTTTAAGCTCTAAATCACTATATTCACGCATGCATACAATGTACGCACATAAGCACTTCCCTTTTTCCACATTATCTCTTACAACAACTACTGCTTCTTTTATATCTTTATGCTGTAGTAACCTATTTTCTATCTCTCCTAATTCTATTCTAAATCCCCTTATTTTCACCTGGTTATCTATTCTACCTAAAAACTCAACATTTCCATTAGGCAACCATCGCGCTAAATCTCCAGTCTTATACATTTTCTTTCCTATTTCAAATGGATTATCAACAAACTTTTCCTTTGTTAACTCTGGTTTATTAATATAGCCCCGTGCTAATCCGTCACCACTAACACATAATTCACCCGGTGTACCTATGGGCATTAAATTATTATCCTTATCAATTATATAAACTTTTGAATTTGAAATCGGTTTTCCAATTGGGATGTTTAGATAATACTCATCATCAACCAAAAAAGTCGTAGAGAATGTTGTATTTTCAGTCGGTCCATACCCATTGATTATTTTTAAATCACTATATTTATTCCTTATTAAATTAATATATTTTGTTGATAAAACATCCCCGCCCACCAATAAACAACGTAATTTTTCAAATATTTTATCGTTTTCATCAGCTAATTGATTAAACAATTCGGATGTTAACCATAATGTAGTTATCTTATTTCTAATGATAGCTTTTTCTAATAAAAAAGGTGATAGTAAAGTTTCAGTTTTAATCAAACACAACTGTAAGTTATTTAATAATGCACCCCAAATTTCAAAAGTAGATGCATCAAACATTATAGAGCCTGTTTGAAGTATTCTATCATCATCTTTAAATGAGATAAAACTTGCATTTTTAACTAATCTTATAATATTTTTATGTACACACATTACACCTTTTGGATTTCCAGTGGTCCCCGATGTATATAATATATAAGCTAAATTATCGGAATTATTTGCAATCTCTAAATTATGTGTTTCCTCCTGAAACAATTCCTTGTTCGACAGATTTACAACATCTCCATTGAAATCAATTTTCTTTAATAAATCATTTGTTGAAAGCAACAGTTCACATCTGGAATCATTTAAAATATAGTTAATTCTCTCATCAGGGTATTCTGGATCTATTGGCAGATAAGCGCCCCCGGCTTTTAGTATCCCAATTATACCGATCACCATTTCTAGTGATTTTTCAGCCATGATCCCTACAATTGATTCTGCCTTAACTCCTTTACCTCTTAAAACTCTTGCTAGTGAATTTGCTTTTTCATTTAACTCTTTATAAGTTATTTGTTGGTTCTCAAATACAACAGCTATTCTATTTGGAGTCTTATTTACTTGCTCTTCAAATAATTCTTGAATAGTCTTCTCTTCAGGATATTCTACTTTTGTGTCGTTAAACTCATAAAGAATTTGTTCCTTTTCAGCTTTAGATAATAGCTCTATTTCTGATATCTGTATATTTTTATTATTCATACCATTCTCTAGTATTATATTTAAATATTCAGCTAATTTTACCACTTCAGATTCATTAATTACTTCAGGATTGTAGCTATATTTACAAACAAAACTATTGTATGTTGATACTTCCAAAGCCATTTTATAATTGGTTTTATCATATAATGAATAATCCTCAATGCATAGTTTACTTTCTTTGTTACAATTTTTCTCTATAGGCTTATCTTCTATAGTAACTGTAGAACTGATAAATTCTTTATTTATTTCCTTACTTAAATATCTTTCGATGTCAATTAATGGTGTATTTTCAAAATACTTTCTTTCATTTAATGACTTTTCAATATTACAAATTAATTCCATAAACGTAATAGAAGTTGAATCTACTCTTAGAGGAATTCTATTAATAAATAATCCAACAGCATTTTCAATATTTTCATTTCTTAATGATACTGTTGTACCAAATAATGCTTCATTTGAATTATTCAACTTTTGTAAAAGTACTCCCCATACCCCATAAAATATCGCTGACAAAGATATCCTATGTTCATTAGCAAATTGTTTAATTTTATCCGATTTACTAGCAGAGAAACTATAAAAATATTCTTTTATTATATTGTTATTTTCAGAATAAAATAAATCTTTATCCATTTTTAATCCTTCGAAATAATCAGACCAAAATTTTTTTTGTTCATTCTTATCAATAAGATTTGTCCTATTCATGAAGTCAACAAACTTTATTTTATTTATTTTTGAAGGCTTAAGCCCCTTATATACATTGTTATATGTTTCTATTAATTCTTTTAAAATAATATTATTACTCTGTCTATCATATATAATATTATGATTGCTAATTATCATTTCATACTTATTTTCATCTAACTTGCATAAGTAAATTCTTAATGTTTCTTTAGTAATATCTATTCCCCGTTTTAAATCATTCGATTTAATTTTTTGAAGTTCTACATACTTTTCTGCTTTTCTTGTCAGGTCATAATATTTGATTTGAACTCTATTTTTTTTAAGAGTAATTTGTTCTGGTTCATTTAATTCTTCCCATCTAAAAACAGTTCTTAACATTTCATTTGAGTTTATTACACAGTCCCATGCTTGTTGTAGAATATTTAATTTTATATCACCCGAAAGCGTTAAACTTAACTGTTTAATATATTCTCTTTTTTTATCAGTAATATAATCAAACAATATCGCTTGCTGAATACTAGTTAGTGAACTGATATTTTCTATATTATCTTTTTCAAGCTTTTGGATTATTCCCACTCGACTCACCCTTCTATTAAAAAATTTATGATTTTCAATTAATTCTATGTAATTATCTTCGCTGTAATAACTTATACTACTTTTGTATTATTTCTCCAAAACACTTTCATTCATTAATTAATCTGTTCTTACACGGTATTTGACTGCATACTCAATATTAAAGATGCCATTTTTTTAACTATCCCCTTCATCCTTTATTTCTCTTACTTCCCACATTCTATAACACAATAAAATTTAGCTAATACAGGATAAGTAATGATACCTTTTTCACCTAATTTTCTTTTAAAAAGCTGTTTATTAATATATCTCCATCTATTTTTATAACGTTGTTGGAAATTTCAGAATTAACCGAGCAAACAGCCATCTTATAACTTGACCCTATATTAAACATTTTTAATTTATAATCTTTATATTCACTATAGGATATTACTTTAATATCCTCCATATTGTTTAATTCAATTGAAAATGAATTTAGCGGAACTGATAGACCTTGTCCTATACATTTTAAATAACTCTCCTTCAGAGTCCAGATTTCATAAAATTTATCTAATTCGAGGCTTATATCACCGTTAAACACATAATTTTTTTCGTTTTCTGAAAAAAAACTTTTAACCACATCTTTATATTCAATGTTTTTTACTTGTTCAATATCAATTCCTATAGGCTTTTCATCTAATGCACATACTACTAAATTCCCTGAGTGAGATATATTAAAATTAAAATTTGAATAGCCTTCTAAATAAGGTTTACCATATTTATTTTTCTTAAATTTAATTTGTTTCTGTTTAATCCCTAATCGCTCAGCCACAATAGACCTTATAAGTATCTCACCAACCATTGTTCTAACACTATCTTTTATATTAAGAAAATTTTTCGACGTTTTTTCATCTAGATCACTCCATAAAAGCAGTTTATTTAATATTTCTTGATTAATATTTATAATTTCTACAGTATAAATCACCATATAATTCCTCATTTTTTGTTATTAATTATTATCATAAAATACACTATTGCTATTTTTTGTGAAAAATAAATTTATATTCTGATATATTATTCTAAAAGGTTTTATATTCTAGTTTCCGTTCTTGTTTTGACTCACTTAACTTAAAGCTATACCTAAAAAGTAGAAAAGAAACAAATCCGCTTATAGCAAGCACAATTAGCATTCCCTGACTTCCTATCCAACTATACAAAGTAATACCTAATGCACCGATTAAATTACACAGTTGATAACTAATCGAACTAAAAGCACTATATGCACCTCTAGCACTTTCATTCATTAATTCAGCTCGCATTGTTGATTGAATAGGAGTATAAATAATTTCTCCAATTGTATTGATAAAACCTGCTATAAAAATGACCCATACTATATTTGAAAATCCTAGGAATAAGTAACCTACCGTATAACATGCGATACCGATGTATAACATGTTTTTTTGATTGGATTTACGAATCCATGCCGACACAAACAGAGTAAATAATACAACCAATACTGTGTTTTGGCTTAAAAGAAACCCTACAACTTTAATGCCATCTAAATGAATTTTAGGAAAACTTAACAAATGAAGGTCAATTGGTGTAAACTCATGTGATATTCTAATTGCAATATAGTTTGCCCCATGATTTTCTAGTGACCATAAAAATACTATTGCAAATGTAAAGGCCATAAAGGCTTTATCTACAATTACTACCTTATAACTATTTATCATATCCCGAATAACATGTACTTTTTCTACAACTGTTTTAGGAACATACTCATCTGTCATGACAAAAATGACCATAAATAATGTTATTCCAGAAGTGACTGTTAACCCAATGAAAAGCTCAAACCGGTGTTCGTTGAAAAAGAGGCCTCCAAGCAGAGATCCAATCATAGCAGCAACATTCAATGACCAGTATGTGAGGCTATACATAAAATTACGATTTTCCTTGGTACTACTATCAATTAAGATAGCTTCTGCAGCTGGACCTACTAAGCTATTACAGATACTATTAATGGTGAACATAACAAACGTTATCCAAACTGATTCAAACCATGGAGAATTAGCTATTGTCATTAAAGAATAAGCTATAATATTAATAACCAATCCCATGGCCATAACTCTCTTTCGACCAATTTTGTCTGCTAAATATCCTCCATAGAATCCACTGAATATCCCAAGTATAACATTAAGACACAATAATACTCCTGTTAATGCTGTCCCAAGCCTTTCTGAGAAATAAATAGCCATAAACGGGAAAATCATTGAACCAACAATCCTCATAAAAAAGGATGTAATCACCCTAGTCTTAATATTCCTATGCAATGATGAAAAATTCAAAATATTACCTCCTCAACATTATTATACCTAAAAATATTCAAAAAATGAAGAATGATTCAAAAACAAAAAATATTCCAAGCTCAAATGTGACACTAATGAAAAAAACGAACTAGTTGGTTCTATGTCTGTCGAAAAAGTTATTACCGCTACAATCAAACTAAATGAAAAATCGTCCCCTACTTCTGAAAAATTACAGCAACTAAAGCAAATGATACAAAATCAACGAGATGCCGCCTTCAGCAATATAAAAGGAAATAACGGCGCAATTCAGCATATTATTCACACCATGAACAAGGTAGCAAAGACAGATGCAACGATTTTAATCACTGGAGAAAACCGCGTTGGGAAGGAACTATTTGCCCAAGCGATTCATGATGCAAGCCTTAGAAACAAAACTGTATTTCTATTAATTGCGGTGCTATTCCTGCTGCTCTATTTGAAAGTGAGTTATTCGGTTATGAATCAGGAGCATATACTGGCACTAGAAATATAGAATTACTTTCAAGAAAGATCACTCTTAGATATATCGATGATTCGACACAGAATATTGAACACTCAACAAATCCCGACAACTTGTTTCATACCAACTCATCCAAGATCGTCACCTCAAAAAAATAAAGATTCCCCGGCAGCCCAGGGGATCTACTAAACTTTCACGTACACAACGTCCGGTACCTATTTGGCGATTCCTTCTCCAATTTTCAGACTAGCTGTTGCAGCCAGAGACCGTGTGTTGCAAATGTGCATAGAGTTTATCCCAGAGATGACGCAAAAATCATCTACCATGTTTCCGTTTGATAAAATGGCTTGTTCCCTTACGCCACAGCCATGAACTTAAGAAGTACATGGCTCCTAAAAACATAATAATGAACTAAATTCCCACGGACAACAATGAAGAGACAAAACTTTCGTTTTGGGGATATTTTAAAATCTTACCTTACTGGATATGCTATTAGAAAGATAACATTACTTGTTAATAGCTCGTTTAGTAATAGATATAGTAGCAATATTATTCTCATGAATTATAGTGTTTAATAAATGATGACATCCTTCTAAGAGCATTTCATAAACCTCTTCAAAACCGCCATGTAAATAGGGATCTGGTACCTCTTCCCACTTACTATTAGTAATATATTGAGATAGAAGTTTTACATTTGTTTTTAAATCTTGATTTGCATTATTAATATCATAGATATTTTTTTTATCCATTGCGATTACATAATCAAAATTCCTCAAATCCTCTGGAGTAATTTGCCTAGCTTTAATTCCTTCAAATGATATATTATTCTTCAATAGTACTTCTTGAGTTTTAATATATGGAGCTTCACCTCTATGCCAATCTCCTGTACCCGCTGAATCTACAATAATATGTTTCTCAAGGTTCTGTTCTGTTACTAGATTCCGAAAAATCGCTTCAGCCATCGGGGAACGACAAATGTTACCTAAACATAAAAATAATACCTTATTCAATCAGATCACACCTTCTATAATTTAATATAAAACTATAAACTCAGATAAATTTTTTCATTTATATTTCTAATGGAGTAGCACCAACAAAATGCGAATTTCGTATACCAAGGATTTTTCGAGTCAAAAAATTTGGCTTTACAGTACGCTACTAAGTTACGGTAACCTATACCCCAATGATGATTGGTAAATATCAAACCATTGCTGTCGAGAAAGATTTAGATTCAAGGATTGGATAGCGCTATCAATCCTATCATATTTTCCAGAACCAATAATTGGCATTATTTTTGCTGGATGCGCTAATAACCAGGAATAAAGTACTTTATCAGGGTTATTTGTATCAATCTCTAGTTGTATTTGGGAAATCTTTTGTCGAAGACGTATTGCTTTTTCAGATTTCGAAGTAAAAATCTCTCCTCCTGCAAGTGGTGACCATGCCATTGGAGGTATACGTTTTTCTTGACATAAATCAAGTGTTCCATCTTCAAAGTTCTCAAGATTATAAGCTGACAGTTCAATTTGGTTTGTAACAAGTGGAAAATCTAAATACGATTGTAACAAGTTGAATTGTGAATATTTAAAATTTGAAACTCCGAAATTAAGAACCTTGCCATCTTTTTTTAAAATATTAAAAGCTTCTGCAACCTGCGTAGGATCCATTAATGGATCCGGGCGATGTAATAATAATACATCAATAAAATCAGTTTGAAGTGCCTTGAGAGATTGTTCCACTGAATGAATAATATGTTCTTTGCTTGTATCGTAATGGAAAACTCTATGGTTTGGTCTGCCATCTGTTACGATTTTTATATCCGTTTTAGTTACAATTTCAATTTTTTCACGAAGAGAAGGCTTCAATGATAGGGCGTCACCAAACAACTTTTCACAGGTGTAACCCCCATAAATATCCGCATGGTCAAATGTAGTAATACCTCTTTCCAAACAATACTCAATTAACTCTAGGGTTTCTTCTCTGGTATATCCCCAATTAGATAATCTCCACAAACCGTAAATCATGCGGGAAAAAGATAAGTTATCAGTAATTTGTACACGTTCCATAAAACTAATCCCCCATTTAAAATATTGTAATTAAGCCATAAACCTATATAATATCCTTATCTCTTCCAAATTAAAATTCAATTGACAATCCTTAGCAACACCACAATCTAATTCATACCTTAAAATTGAAATATTGTACACTAGATTATCTTACTATTTATTTCACGGGATCTTTCCACTCGTTTTAATTTAAATACTGGAAATGAGATAATAAATGCACAAAATATGAGTAAACCAATAAATCCATAAACAATTCGTAATGAAAGTAGATCTCCCAAATATCCAATTCCTAAGTATACAGCTAAACTTATAAAATCAATTACCATATAAATAGTACTTTTCACTCTTCCTTGTAGCTTATTTTCAACCTCCGATTGAATTATAGTATCAATTTTTATTCGTATATTTACAAAAAGTAGCCCCATCAAGAAATACCCTATCATAGCTTGAATTAGATTTTGAGAAATGGAGAATAAAAGAATGATAGGTGATAACACTAAAAAACCACATTTTATAATATTACTATCCTTAAACTTATTGAAAAAAACAGATAGTAATAAAGCCCCTCCTACAATAGCTCCTGCTGCCCATGCTGCATCTATTAACCCAAAACCAGTTGATCCTACCTTTAAAACTTCTTTTGAATAAGCAGGTAAAATAATATTAGTTGTGTAAAATGAAATATAGAGAAAAACTTGTAAAACAGATATTCCAATTATATATGGACGATACTTCAAATAATTTAATCCAAGGATGTATTCTTTTAATACTTTCTTTCTTTTCGATTGGTTTTGTGGATGAACTATACCACTCCGTACAAAAATCGTAAATATAGAAGAGATAAAAAAAGTAGCCGCATTAATCCATATATTAAATATTGGATTAATGTACATAATTAGAACTCCACCTATACCTGCACCTACTAACAATCCAGTTTGCGCAAAAATATTACTTAGTGAATTAGCAGATAATAAATGTTTTTCAGGTACAATTTCCTTAACTAGTCCACCTGAAGCAGGATAATAGAAACGATTTCCAATTGATAAGAAAAAACCAACGATATACAAATGCCCAATCTCCAGTTTATCTAAATAATAAAGTAGAGGAATTACCAAAAGTAGAAATCCTCTAAAAATATCCCCAGCAACACAAATTATTCTCCTATCCCACCTGTCAATACATACACCTATTATTGGAGAAAAGAGAATACCTGGAATTGCTGAAATAGCCAATAACCATCCCATGGCAGATGTGGTACCCGAAAGCAGAAGAACTAACCAAGAAAGCGCAATAAAGTACATGCCATTACCAATAAATGTAATGGTATTTCCTATAAAGAAATTAAGGAAATTTTTATTCCTCAAAACTACATGCATTTTCTAATCACTCACCTGTCTTATAATGTTAATTATTTCAAGCAATAACATCCATAAATTTATTTATAAAAGTTAATTATTGGTGATACTAAATGGTGATCAAAGTTATAGTTTTTATAAAATTCTATAATCCAATCCCTTCATAAAGAGATTAAATTATAGAATTTTTCACATTGGATGTACGTCTATATTTCTTGCATTTCAAGCGAATCCCCAATATAAAAGATTCTTTTCACTTAAATATCTACACTTAATAGGAAAAAGTTAGATTATTCAATCGAATCATCTTTTGAATCTGAATCAGTTATTATAGAAATTTTAGCTGCGAAATAATCTTCTAGATCGTCTAAGTTATTTTTAGTGTTTGAATCAAAAATAAATGCTCCACAACGATCTTTCGATGCTTTAATTTCAAAAAGTTGATCACCTTTTTTTCTTTCGATCAATAATTCTTTTATTTGTGGTTCATCATTATGATTACTAGGCGTAATTAGTGGTCTTATACCTTCTTCTCTTAACCAAACAGGGGTAATACCTATGTCCTCTTCAATCAAGAAATCCACTAATATTCCTGGTGTATGATCAAAGTAAACTTGGCGAGCAAATCTATTTGGAGCAAGATATTGAGCTTCTTTTTCTAATGCAATATCAATTAAAATATTCTCTAATGGTATACCAGTAGTAACCTGATATAATTGCAATATTCCATCTCCTGGGTTTCTTGCTGCAATTTCCATAAGATAAATATTCCCTTCTGAATCTATTTTATATTCTGCATGCGAAATTCCATTTTTAAAATTCAGTTTTTTTACAATTTCCCGATTAATATCTAAGAGTTTCTGGTATTCTTCTTCCTTGAGATTAGCTGCAGGTACAGTATGAGCCATTTCAACGAAACAATTTCCTTTTAACTCATTAGTTCTTTTTTGTGTAGGACAAGAAAAAATGATCTTTTTATTTTGAATAAGAGTCTCTACCGAATACTCTCTACCTCTAATATATTGTTCAATAAGGACAGTTTCGTCTGAGGCATATTCTTGTTCTAAAGCTTGCATCATTTCACCTTGAGAGTTTACTCTCAATACTCCAGAGCTCCCCTCCCTACTAATAGGTTTTAAAATAGCAGGAAATGATTGATCTCTAATTGCAGTTACTTCGTTTCTTTGTTCAGGCGTTAAACAGACATAGCTAGGGCTCCATTTATCAAAATATAACCTTTGTAAAAATTTATTACGGCAAACTTGAGAAGCTCTTAAGCCAGGCGAAGGAAGACCTAAGTAATCGGCAACAAGTCCTAAGATTTCTACAAAACTCTCTCTAATTGTATATACACCTTTAATTTCATACGAATTTTTCCATATTAAAATCTGGCTTAGTACCTTCTGGATTTCGTTTGGATTAATCAACGCAAATTCTTTTATTTTTTGAAAGGGATGACCTTCTATAGACTCTCTTCTATGTAAATTCAATTCTGTGCTGTCATTTTTCACATCAATTACCAATATATCTAAATCATATTTTTCAATGGCCGTTATGAAGTTTGGATATTTACCTGTAGTAAATCCTCCAAACAATAAGAATGCTTGTTGAGCCAACTTGGTTTCCTCCAGTTTAGAAAAAGTTTTATAATAAAACAGCCTTTCAATTTTTTAATTTCAAGTTTTGATACGTATAATAAAATTTAGATTAAGAAAAAATTCTCGAATTAGTATTCTATTTGCTTGATAGTTTCAATGTAGATATCTGAATCAAGTAAACGATATATAATAATTATTTTTTCTGTATATTTTGTAACTGATTAAACAATGTTAACAATTCACCTCTTTGAATTTTTCCTTTTTGATCCCTCGGAATCTCCCTAATAAACTTGATTTCTTTTGGAACTTTATATAATTCAGTTTTTTCTGTACATTTCTGTTTTATTCGATTACTAAATTGCTCATTATAATTTTGATGCTCAGTAACAACAAAAGCAGCAATACTTTCGCCTAATAGTTTATCAGAAACACCTATAACAGCAACGTCGTTTATACCAGGAAAAGTAGAAATCAATGATTCTATTTCATATGGGCTTACCTTAAGTCCATCTATATTAATTTGTTCTTTCACCCTTCCAGTAATATATAAAAATCCATCTTCATCTATAAAACCTAGATCACCTGTGCGAAGCCATCCATTACAAATTGATTGAGATATATCTTCATTTAAATAACCACTTGTTACATTATGCCCAGATATTAATATTTCTCCAACATGCCCAGCTGTGGTTTCTTCTTTCGCATTTTTTTCATTATAAATTTTAATGTGTACATCTTGTGGTGGCTTTCCAACACTCCTTAATTTACTTCGATTCGAGTTGCAATGCAGATATGTTGATCTACTTGCTTCAGTTAAACCGTAGTAAATATATATATCGGTATTAGGTAACGTATCAAGTAACTCCTCTGTAAGATCGTGTGGCATTGGAGCAGTATTGATAATCATATACTTTAGTTTTTTTGCTTTTTCTTGAAATTCCTTTTTATAATATTGAAGTAGAAATCTTACTCCGGCCGGAGTAAGAGGAAAACTAGTTGCTTTTTCAAGAGCATTAAAAACCCTCTTAACATCTAGCAATCCCGTCTCTATATACATTGTCCCTCCAATCATCGCATAACAATGGAAATGTCCCAATCCAAAAGAGTGACTTAGGGGGAGTGTTGTTAATTCTCGATCTTCTGATTCTATATGTGCCCATTTGATAATCGCTTTTGCTGTAAATTCAATATTATCATGTGTGATTTTAACACCTTTAGGACTTCCTGTTGTTCCACTTGTATACATAATATGGGCTATTTCATTTGAATATTCTGTTTCTTTTATGAATTCTGGCTGATTCGATAAGACACCAGCTTCAGGATAGCTTTCACATTCTTCAAAAGAGGATATTAGATCTGTTCTCTCTAATGTAAAAAATAAATTAGGATTTAAGTCCTTAACAATAACCTGAATGGATGACATATTCATATTATAATCAGCGAAACAAACAGTCGCTCCAACCAACATAGTTCCACAATAAGCAACCAATAAATCACAAGAATTGGGTAAACACAATAAAATACGATCATTTTCTTTTACGTTCTTAGCGGATAGATATGACGCAAATTGTTTTATTTCTTTTGCCATATCTCCATACGTAAGTGATCTTGATTTGTCTACAATACATTTTTTTTCAGGATGTTTAACAGCGTTATCCAGTAGATTTTGAACAATCATATTATCATTCTCCTAAACACAAGTTGTGAATATGTAATCTAGCGTTCCTCCATTTGTTCCCTACAAAGTTTATAATCGTCTGAATTTTCCGTAATTATAATGACAATATACCTTGGATTATATCTCTTATCATTTCCTTATCTCCAGGCTCTTTAATCATATTCATCCAGTCTTGTATAATAATATCTTTGAATTTTTATAATGTTTTAAAGTTTAAATTATTACCTATGTGCTCTTTGCAAAGAGCTTCCTAATAATTTTAACTACCTTACTTAAGATAATAACATTATTCCAAATACAGCTAGGTATTCCATTAAATAACAATTTTATTTTTTGGTACAAATTATACTTTCCACAATGGTAGCAAGATGATCCACATGGGGGCGTAAGAGCATATTTTTATGTGTACCAGGCGATTCCCAAGTACAAAATTGCCCTTTCGTTCTTTTCCTCCACTCATTTTCATGTACAAATCTGAAGTTGTCATTATTCGTTGAGTGTTCGGATGCAATTATCCAATTAATATCAGTACAGATTTGCCCATCAAGTGTATATTGCCTTAACGCGTTAAATGTTGCGACTGAAACCTTTAATTCTCTTCTAGCCATCTCTCTACTAACATCAGGGTGTAAAACCCCATTTTTATATGCGTTCGTGTTCATCCATTCGATAATTTCTTCTTCTGTTAAATCTTCAATTTCAGGAATATTAACTCCTTTACTTTCACAAAATATCTTCCAATACTGCAATCGTTCACTACTTCTCTTTTTGTTTTTTTCGGAAATTAAATTATATTTCGTTAATTCAGGGTAGACCGCTAAAGTATCAAAGAGTATAACACACTCAATATTTCTCCCCATTTTCTCTAGCCTACGTACCATTTCATATGCAAAAGTCCCACCAGAAGACCATCCCACAAAATAAATTAATTCCCCATCATTAATTTTACAAATTTCATTTACATACAAGTCTACAATTTCATCCAAATCCCACAAAGGTTCATCGTTTGTATCAATACCAAGCGCTTGGATTCCATAAATAGTTGCATCAGTATTTAAGCGTCTAGCAAGATCCACATAGCAAAATACTCCGCCACCTCCTGGATGAACAAAAAAAACATGCTCTTTGTCATTTCCAGGCTTAATATTTACAATTCTAGAACTCTCTATAGATACTTGATTACGAATTGCATTACATAGTTTCCTAGGTGTAGCATTCTCAATTAAAGTGGTTATAGGTATATCAATTCCAAACTTTCTCATCACCGTTTCAACTAATAGTATTACTTTTAATGAATGACCTCCAACTTCGAAAAAATCTGAATCCATATTTATATTCTGATTTTCCAGAACACCATTCCACAAGCTTAACATTTCAAATTCAAGTTTGTCTCGTGAAACACCAGTTATCCTTTCCTCTGGAATAGAAGACTGGAAGTTAGTAAGATCGAGTATTTTTCTATCAACTTTACCATTTGGGGTTAATGGTATTTGTTCTAGCCATACATATGTTGTTGGTACCATATATGCAGGTAGCCTTTGTATAAGTTTTTTGCGTAGAAGCTGTGTATCACTTTGCGATTCCCCAACGATATATGCCACAAGACTTTTATCCCTAGGCGTATCTTCTTTCATCTCCACTATTGCTTCTTGAATACCTTCACACTGCTTTAATACAAATTCAATTTCTCCAATGTCAATCCAATATCCGCATATTTTGGCTTGTTTGTTAATTCTTCCAATAAACCTAAGACTTCCATCTGGCAAATAGTATACTAAGTCTCCTGTTTTGTACATCCGTTCTCCTGTTTTATCTACGAACGGATTTGGTACAAATCGTTCTGTCGTTAGCTCCGGATGATTTAAATACCTCTTTGAGAGACCGTCTCCTGCAATATATAATTCTCCTGGTACACCGATAGGTACTGGATTCATTTTTCTGTCAAGTATATATACTTTCGTATTTGCAATAGTTTTTGCTACCGTGATAGTTAACAAACTCAAGGAATTCTCCAATATATTGCACGTTATTGAACCTACGGTTATCTCCATTGGTTCATAATAATAAAGAACTTCACAATCAGGTGATACAAATTTAATTTGTTTGCAAAGTTCAACTTCAAAGTTTTCGCCTCCTAATATTAAAAAACGGCGTGGCAATACTTTTTTTGGATCCTCCCTACTCAAAAGTATCCTTAAATGTGATGAATCAATTTTCAGACCATCAATATCATACGTTCGAATATAATTCCCAAAAGCTCTTGTATCAGAAAGTATATTCTTTGATATGATGTGTACACTACCTCCGGTAACTATTGACGGAAAAATCAACGCGTAACCCATGTCAGTTGCATAATTGGTAAAGGCAAAATTCATTCCTTTACTTATTTCAAAATACTTTCTGTATCCATTGATATGTTCTACTAAAGAATAAATTTGTATAGATACTCCTTTAGGCTTTTCTGTCGTATCCGACGCATAGACAACATATGCCAAATTATCTGGAGTTGATATATTCTTCGGATTACTCCCACTTTCTTGAGCAATCACTGGCCAATCCTCATCTAGTTGTACGATACTTGCATCACAAGTCGGCAAGTTGTTTAATAAA
>NZ_JAPHWH010000024.1:0-37084 GCF_026241455.1 Bacillus sp. DHT2 | reverse complement strand
GGGAGAGGGAGAATTGTCCCAAATGATCCTTACTTTCATTATCTAGGAATATCCTCGGACGTCCAAGAGAACATTGTGTTAAATCGTCGCTTGAAAGAGTAACTAAAAAATAATATACGAGGGAGAGATTTCATGAAATCAACAGGAGTAACTCGAAAGTTAGATCCATTAGGACGTATCGTTATACCAATGGAGTTAAGACGCACGCTGGAAATTGAAGAAAAGACACCATTAGAGATTTATGTAGAAGGTGAAAAGATCATCTTGAAAAAATATGAAGCGCATGGTGCTTGTGCAATAACAGGAGAAGTATCTGATAAAAATATTTCTTTAGCAGACGGAAAGATTACGCTAAGCCCAGCAGGTGCAGAGCTTATAATAGAGGAATTACAGAAGAATCTGGTTAAATAATCGGCTCCTTTTAGAGGAGCTTTTTCAAGATGCATATTAATAATTTCACGTACCATAATTATTAATAAATAAAACAAAAATCTTCATCAAGGGATTCTTTCCCTCTTTTGAAGTCGATGTGCTACGATAGTTATATATTCGCTTTGATAGTAATAGGGGGCGTGTCTATGAAAAATCATATAAAAGTTAATGGACAGATCCGTCAAACAAATAAGAAATGGTCGCATCTCAGACAACAACAAAAAGAACGTATTTCTAATTGGCTTCGTAGGGAATATACAAAATTTGTACAATTGAATCATAGAAGACCTAAAAAATACGAGCATGATGAGATTCTTAGTGAAGTAATGGATCGAATAGAAGAACGTGAAATTTGGATTCCATATGGGGAAGTAAAGAGATATTATTTAAGTAAAATCGGTAAATGGTTTCGAAAAATCGAAAGCGAATGGGAATCACAAATACCTAACAATGAAAAGCAGATGGTATTAGAAGAAAAGTAACTACAAACAAACGAGGGGGCACATTCCATGTTTAATTTACAAGAAGGCATGTATGAACAATTGAAAGGTAAAAAAGAGGAAATCACTTTATTTTTAAAGAGTGGGGTTCCAATACGTGGGCAAATCCTTGCAACAGATAGATTTACCGTCCTAATGATGGTTGGTGGTAAACAACAACTGGTCTATAAACAAGTCATTTCTACAATTGCCACGTAATACATACTGGATTTATGTAAATATTTCTCAATATTATGTTATTGCTATATAGACTATAATATAAGTAATTCTTTTTATTATTTATATTTTTGTTATTCCCTGTTGCAGAATCCTTACAATAAGGATTCTTTTTTTATTGTATTTCAACAAAAATATTTTTGCCCCCATAATTTTTAAAATTTCTCTTGTAGGGGTACGGAAACAATTCTGGGTATGAGGGGCCACTCTGGGATTTAATTACAAAATAAAAAAGAACTTTATTCAATTTGGGGTCCCGCCAACCAAATGACTTCGCTAGGAAATTGCTACTCGCATATGTATTGAGTATTGATAGAAATTAGTTTCATTAAAACCTTATATTTAAAATTAACATTATTCATTTTCAGCCGTAAAACGTATATAGATATATAAGACTTTTTAAGGGAGAGAAAATTGTATGA
Organism: Bacillus sp. DHT2; assembly: GCF_026241455.1. NCBI lineage: Bacteria > Bacillati > Bacillota > Bacilli > Caryophanales > Bacillaceae > Bacillus > Bacillus sp. DHT2. The sequence goes on along the minus strand of NZ_JAPHWH010000024.1, from coordinate 35,514 downwards.
GTAAATATCCTAATAAAGTAGATTTTTGGAGACAAAAAGGTTTTGAGGTTATAGAGAAAAGAGGTTGGACTAGGAAAATTCGTAGTGTAGATTTGAAATAAAGTCGCGATGTTTATAAAAAAGATGCGATGTTTTGAATGAAGTTAAACCATTTGTAAAAAAGTTTAATCAAAATCCTGTCCTGAAAAGCTGGACTTTATTCTCTCCTGGTATTAATGAGCAAAAGGAAATTCGTATTGAAATGGGGAATAATATATTACTATCTATTAATGAGGGAGAAAAGACAAAACGAATAACATTAATTTAATAGAATGAAGGGGGATTATTTTGAGCAATCGAGTTTTAAACCTTACTAAAGCAATTCATAACATAATAGATGAACAATTTTCTGGAGCCATTTACATCAAGGATAACGATGAAATCTTATTTGAATCAGCATTTGGTTATGCGAACAGGGCTGATAAAAAATTAAATACTGTTGATACACGTTTTGGAATTGCATCTGGCTGTAAGTTGTTTACAGCTGTTGCTATTTGCCAACTCGTTGAAAAAGGTTTACTATCATTTGACACTCGTCTTGAAGATTGTTTGAATATAAAATTTCCGCATTTTAACAAAGACATAACAATTCATCACCTTTTGACTCACAATTCTGGAATACCAGACTATTTTGATGAACAAGTAATGGATAACTTTGAAGACCTTTGGAAACAAACACCTATGTATCTTTTGAATGACGTAAAAGATTTTCTTCCTTTATTTCAAAAGGAGAATATGATGTTCCAACCTGGAGACAAATTCCACTACAATAATGCCGGATTCATTGTTTTAGGTTTAATCGTAGAACAACAATCAGGACTTTCTTTTACCAACTATATTGAATCAAATCTCTTCCAACAATGTGGAATGAATGATTCAGGATATTTTCCTTTAGATCAACTCCCTAAAAACACTGCCTATGGGTACATAGATAATAAAGATGGAACATGGAGAACGAATATCTACTCTATTCCGATAAAAGGTGGAGCTGATGGGGGTGCTTTTATCACACCATCAGATATGATCAAATTTTGGGAAGCATTGTTTAATCATCAGCTTTTGAGTAAAGAATGTACAGAAATACTTTTGAATTCACAAATCCATGTTAAAGATGGGGTAGATTATGGATATGGACTTTGGATCACTAAAAGTGAAGAATCTATAATTAAGTATCATGTAATGGGATATGACCCTGCGGAAGGGTTTTCTACTGTTTTACCGTGTGAACTAACTAGTACTGGTAATGTAGTATTATAAAGTAGATGGAAAATTAATCCTCTTGTTGGTGAATCTGCTGGAACTATATAATAGTTTTTACTTGTATCAATCCTATCTCCTACTTCGTTTACTGAATCAGATGATGCGGATGCACTTGCTTTCTCTACTGGAAAAAATCCTAAAAATATAACAAAAACTAGTAAAGACATTAATACCCCTTTAATCTTCATATCAACACTCCTTCAAAAATTTTTAATTATACAATAATTGTAAATTGTATTTTTGTAATTTGCAATATTAAGAAAATTAAACAGGATAAAAAGCAGTAATAAATAAAATATATTTGAAAATAAACTTTTAGATATTTGTTTACTTTCATATCCCCTAAAATATTAACTCTATCCCAATTCCCCTAACATCCTCAAAGTTAACCAGAAAAGTATACATTCAAAATACTATAAATAAAGAGGTTGAAAAGTCCGTTGAAAATATTTAATACATTAACATATTAGTCTAAAAATAAAGAACGACTGCTAAAAACAGTCGTTCTTTATTAATTAATTATTTATTTTACAAAGTTAAAAATTAACATACCTATTCCTACTAATAAACTCATTCCTAATATAAATAAAATCACTCTATACACCCAATACGGAAAGAATTTCAATACATTTATAAAGAGCATAGCTCCACCTTGCTCTCCTGATCCAAGGCGTGTATGAACATAATTATTATGAAAATCTTTATTATATTTAAAAGCCATTAAAAGTGAAGATAATCCTAACATAATAACAAAAATACTAATTCCAATCTCATTACCAGACATTTATTATCATCCTTTATATAAAGATTTATAGATTTATTATATCAGAATAAATGGAATATTCAATATTATAAAAGTTATTTTTGAAATATACGCCTTATAAATTTTACATAACCCTACTTATCAGTAGTCCATATATCTAGAAATCTCAAAAAGTCCCTTCAGATCTTCTGAAGAGACTTTTTCCAATTTGAATAATAATAAATGAACTGAATTAATAAAGTTATTACTGAAACTCCAGTTAAGGTTACAAAAAAAGTTAATCCCAAACCTGATAAATAGGTTACTATTAGCGTGATAACTACAATAGGAATTGAAGCTAAAACATTATAAAAACGTTTTTTATAAAAAAGATGATCTTTTTCATTTATATAATATCGACCATAAAAATCCTCCTCTTTCTTTTCTAAACTTCATGTATATTCACATTAATAAAACACCTAAATTTTACCACATTATGAGATATTATTAACATAATTCCCGTTATCAGAAGTCAATTAAATTCTTGCGATTTGCGGTCTGTACCTCATTTATAAGTAATTCCATTACAACACCAACAACGGGACCTTCAGCATCAATTTTATCAGTTAATTGAAAACCGAAAGACTCATATAGTTTCATTGCTAGTTTGTTGTCTGGATGAAGACTTAAATAAATTTTTCTGCATTGAAATTTTTGTTGTAAATACTGGATTATCAGGTGTAGAAACCGTTTTGCATACCCGTTTCCTTGGAAATGGTAATCAATCATAAAACGATCTAGCCATACGCTGTCATCTTTTGCTGAATACCAACCATACATTGCGTATCCGACAAGTGTTTCTCCATCATATAAACCTAATGATGTTCCATTTTCTTCAAATAAAGATTCTGCTAAAGAAAACGCATTACTTTCAATAAATTGTTGTTGCTCTTTAGCTACGTCTAAAGCAGCGACTGAACGCCAATTATTTACTGTTACTTCACAAATGTGAAGAGCCATAGTTCCAACTCGCTTTCTGAAGTGTTATAAAGCTAGTATGGATAATTTTACTTGTTCTTTCGTTTAAGTCAAGCTACATGTAGCTTGTTTTAAAGCATTCACATTTTCTTCTATTTTTTAAATCGAATTGGAAATGAAAGTAAGTCTATGACCTATTTTTACACGTATCTCGGCTGTACCCCCTATTAATCCGACAGCTTCGCAAAGTGAGAAAATTGTATTTCCAACTTAACAAAATAGCACTTTTATTTCTCAATACAAAATTATCCAAAATGTGATAAAGTTAATTTGTCATAGCTAATACCCTTTCATCGCTATTTTATTTTGTAGAAAACATACGAGAACAGGCTCTCTGATAGGAGGGTTTGTTTTTGTATACATATTATTTTAGAACTGATTTGTATATTTTGTCTTATTCCTCCTTTTCAAAGTATGGCAAAAACACCCAAATATGATATTTTTATTATTTCTAATGTCCGCTAATGCTTATTGCGTAAAAAAGTTCCATTGCTACACAGACCCCGTAACTTAAAAGATTTTCGGAATTTATACAGAGGACTATCCAACCAGATTTAATGGTGGTACCAGATTTAATGGTGGTTGGTTCAAAAACGTATCTAGCGATTGCATTTCATTTCTAAGATTTTCTAACATATGACGTTTTCGTCTTTCTAAGGCTGCCTGATCCATCGTGTCCATCTCACGAAATAGGGTTTCTCGCGAGATATCCTGAACGAATTTACATCGTGGGTAACGTTGATTCATGAACATGTCCAATGCATCGGATAAAGGATTACCCATTGAAAGAATCTCCGAAAGTACAACAGCGTCTTCAATGGCCATTGCTGCCCCTTGTGTTCCATGTGGAGCACATGCATGGGCAGCATCACCCAGTACAATGACCCGTCCCTTATACCATGATGGAAGGAACACTTCTTCTGTAGGAGCATAAATAATGTCTTCTGGTCCTGAGATATTTTCTCTAATCTCCCCTACTAATCCTGTGTATTCTGATAAACGGTCTTTTAGCAGTGCGTCAAAACGATTTTTTTCAAACCGAGGATTTCCTGGTTCAGGGGTATTAATAAGCAAGTACATCGTCTTGTCTGTAAGAGGAAATATGCCCGCTTTGGTTCCCATACCTTGAAACATTGTGGCACATTTGATATCGCTATGCCGTTCTAGAGGTATTCGCCAAACAGAAAAGCCTGTGTGTACTGGATTATACGACGGACCAAAAGTATCCTGACGGAGTTGAGAACGTATTCCATCAAATCCCACTACGATATCGTAATCCTCTATGCTTCCATCGCAAAAAGTTACATGAGCTATATCGGGATCCTGAGTAATACCCTCCACAGTTATACCGAACTTTAACTTGGCCCCTGCTCTTTCTGCAGCTCTGGCTAATATCTCTGCCAGAACAGGCCTAGGGAGTGCAGAACTCGCTGGAATGCCGTCTTCTCCCATCAGGGAAGGTACCTCAACGATCGTTTTTCCATGCTGATCGGCAAACACCCACCGATCAAATTGAAATCCGTGCTCCAAACACTCTTCGAGCACTCCAATTTTTCTTAAAGCACGAAGGGCATTACCCGGCTGATTGATTCCCACCCCTAATGCTCCTAGTTTTGTCTTTTTCTCAATGACAGTAGTTTCGATACCTCGTTGGGCAAGCGCTGCCGCTGCAGTTAACCCACCAATTCCAGCTCCTACTACAAGAGCTCGTTTTACAGTCTGCATTATTCTCCATCCTCCTTGTAATGTAACAGAAATTTCTCATTTGTAGGGGCATTGCTTGCAGATTCTATGTAGGATCAAACCCATTACTCACGAGTAAATAACTATATATATAAACTAAACGGATAGTTTATATAATGTAATCATTTATAAAAAGTATGTCTATCAATTTTTAAAAATGATTTGTATCGTTTACGTTAATTAATTGTTAATGAATGGTAACAAATAAGGTTCTGTTGCAAAAATAGAATAAAAGATAATAAAGCGCATAGATTCCTAACGGAATCGTATCTTATGCTGCAAGTCCAAACAATTGATGGATGAATTCTTTCTGATTTTGGACAGACTGGTCCCGTAAATCAACCTGTTCTTTTTTAATCATATGCATGGCTTCTACTCCAGAAAGAAAACTAAAGTTGTACCGTAGGTACCATCTTACCGTTAACAAAATAATATCGGGCTGATAATGCTTCCACTTGAATACATTTTCCTTTTCCATACCAATCATGCACCTTCTTTAGATTAGTAGTATCAGTATATCCAAGTTTTATAGACTTCTTGCACCAGAACCAATATTAGAATACAGAGTCAGTATCACGGAGTGAATAAGGCCAATCTCCTTCCCAGCGGTATCTGTCCCTCAAAATTTTAGCACTCAGTTCTAAACAAATATGAACTGAAGCCTCAGGGTAGAGCTTTTCCATTCTTTCGATTAAATCAGTAGAATCATTTGATTCTTTTAGGTGATACATGAAATCTTTTAGGTAACGGCGTGTAAATTGGATACCATTTGGATTGTAGGGCTTGTCATTTGGAGCATGTCCAGGTATGATAACCTCAGGTTTCAATGCTTCTAATTTGTCAAGATTATCAAGCCAAGCTTGTCTATCTTCTGGGAATCGGGCGTCCGCTACCCACACATGTGCGTCAGAAAAGACTAAATCACTTGCAACTAAAGTTTTTATTGATGGAATCCATAAAGCAGCTACATGATCAGCATCGCCTCGCATAAGACCGAGGATTTCTACTTTCTCTCCATCCACTGTAAGATGTGGTTCATCTATGCGTTCTATGTTTACAACAATTTTTGATCCATTATTGCCTAAAATTTCAGTTCCCCAGTAGTCGATTTTGAAGCTAAATGCTTCGTTGGCTTCTTCCGCTACTTCTTTATATGCCATTACACGTGCTTCTGGAAATACTTCTTTAATAATACCCAAACCTAAGTAATGATCGGGATGAAAATGACTAATAAAGATTTGTTTAAGTTCTCGTCCCGTTTCAAGAATTTCTGCTACTAAACGAAGTGCGTTCGAGCGGCTGAATTGGGCATCAAAGAGTAACGCTTCAGTCGGACCATAAATAATAGTAGATGTTACTCCGAAACCGCCGTGTTGATCGCTACTAATAAAAACTTTGGTTTGCAATTTATTTGATGACATGATAATACGCCCTCTTTCTATTAATATTATAAGTGTGGTTGTTAATGAGCTGTTTGACCAGCATCTATTGTGAATACTTGAGCAGCTGTGAATGATGCTTCGTCTGATGATAAGAAAACTACCATGCTGGCGATTTCTTCTGGTTTTGCAGGACGACCAATTGGTGTTTGTGCAAGAACGACCTCTTTCATTTTAGGATCATCTAACCAACTTTTTGTCATCGCTGTTTCTACTAATCCTGGAGCAATCGCATTGACACGAATACCTTTTCCGATATATTCAATTCCTGCTGCTTTCGTTAAACCAACAACACCATGTTTTGCTGCAACATATGGCGCCATACCTGGGTCCGCTACTAAACCCGAAACGGAAGCCGTATTGACAATCGTACCTTTACCTAATATTTCGAAATATTTTAATTCGGAGCGCATCGTATAAAATACACCTTTTAAATCGACGTCGACTGTAAGATCAAAATCCTCATCTGTCATCGCAGTAAATTCTTTTGTTCTTGGAAGAACACCTGCATTATTAAATGCATGGTCTAAACGACCGAATTTTTCAATTGTAAAATCTACTAAAGCTTGCACACTTTCAGCATCTACCACATTTGTTTTCTTAAATAAGGCTTGCACACCTTCTTTTTTTGCTAGTTCCACAGTTTCTTCAGCACGTTCATCGATGTCGCCAATGACAATGTTTGCTCCACGTTTTGCAAATGCGATGGCAGTAGCTCGTCCAATACCTGTAGCCCCACCCGTAATTAATACAACACGATTTTCAAAATCTTTATTTATTGGCATAGTCCTGCCTCTCCTATTGTTTGTTCACTATTTTTTAAATTTTTTGTCTAACTTGTAACAAATTCTTTACATTCATATGTTAATTCCTTTTGCGAACGTGTACAATATCAAGATAAGACTTATGTTATTCCTTAAAAGGAATAAAGAGAGGATTTACTCATGCAAATAACTCAACTTCAATATTTTTTAACTGTCGGTCGTCTTGAACATATGTCAAGGGCAGCGATGGAATTACAGATTTCTCAATCTTCATTAAGCAAGACCATTAGACGTTTGGAAGAAAATATCGGAGTCCCCCTCTTTGATCGAAAAGGAAAATCAATTAGATTAAATCTATATGGACATATTTTTTATAAAAAAGTAGAAAAAGCTTTAAAGGATTTAAATGGTGCAAAAGAGGAAATTCAAGATTTGGCAAATATTCGAGAGGATAGCTTGACTATCAATGTGATGAATTCTAAGTTATTACCTTCATTATTTTCTAGCTTTTATAATAAGCGTCCTAATATCAAGATTCAACAATTTACATTGCAAGATGCCTCTGCTCTACAAAGATTATTAGAGGGCACACTTGATTTAATGATTGTGCCAAATCCGATAGTAGATCATCGAATTACTTGGATACCCTTGTTTGAGGAAGAGATGTTTTTAATTGTCCCTAAAAATCATCCTTTTGCCCACAGAAAAAGGATCTCTTTAATTGAAGCAAAAGACGAACGATTCATTTGCTATGAAAAAGGACAAAGCATGCGAACGACAGCAGAACGACTCTTCCTAGAAGCAGGCTTTACACCAAATATTGCTTTTGAGGGTGATGACTTGTCGATTATATTACAGCTTGTGAATGAAGGTGCGGGAATTTCATTCTTCCCCAAATACTCATTTCTAGATGCCTATTTAGATAAGACTAGTATGTTGAGGATTACAAATCCTGTTAGATTTCAAACAGTTGGCATTGCATGGATGAAAGATCGGAAAAGCTCATTTGTTGTGAATAGCTTTCGTAATTTCGCTATTGAATTTTTACGAAATGCTGGTGGCTGGGAAAAAAAATAAAATCACTTTTACTAAATTAATATACTTATGCTCAACTAATCTGGTTCTGGTGCAAAAACTTAGTTTTAGTACAAAAATTCCAGGACAATTGCAATAAGTCTACAAATCTTGGACATACTGATACTACTAATCTAAAGAAGGTGCGTGATTGGTATGGAAAAGGAAAATGTATTCAAATGGAAGCATTATCAGCCTGATATTATTTTGTTAACGGTAAGATGGTACCTACGGTACAGCCTCAGTTTTCTTTCTGGAGTAGAAGCCATGCATATGATAAAAAAGAACAGGTTGATTTACGGGACCAGTCTGTCCAAAATCAGAAAGAATTCATCCATCAATTTTTTGGACTTGTAACATAAGATACGATTCCGTTAGGAATCTATGCGCTTTATTATCTTTTATTCTATTTTTGCACCAGAACCCAAGATATTATAAACGGAGGTTATAGCGTGAGCCGCAGAATACTAAAATATGCAATTTTAGGGTTATTAAGTAAAGAAGATATGAGTGGATATGATATTACATCCGAATTTAAAAAAGCGATTGGGCAGTTCTGGAGTGCAAAGCATAGCCAAATCTATATTGAGTTAAAAAAATTATTAGACGAAGATTTGATTTTTCAATATATAGAAATGGCAGGGGTTAAACTTGAGAAAAAAATGTACAGACTTACAACAAAAGGAAAAGAAGAACTTCAGAATTGGTTGCTGGAACTAGATGAAAATGTGGGAACCGAAAAGGATACCTTCGCATTACGGTTATATTTTTTAAAAGATATCCCTACGGAAGAAATTCCAGTATTATTTAATAACCAATTAAAACTCAGAACCGAAAAATTATTCTTTCTAAAAGAACAGTTCTCTTTTCATTTTGGAGTGGAGAAGAATCCTCTATATTTAGATACTGAAGAATTAGGTCACTACTTTGTTCTGACAAAAGCCATTTCACGCGAAGAAAATTACATTTGTTGGTTAAATAAAAGTTTAGATATTATAAAAAACAAAAAAGCCGATAATCCTTTTAAATAGGACTTATCGGCTAATTCAATTTAACTGATACATTTTCTTATAGTCTGCATTACTCTCCATCCTCCTTGTAATGTAATAGAATTTTCTCATTTGTGAGGGCATTGCTTGCAGGTTCTATGTAGGATCAAACCCATTACTCATGAGTAAATAACTATTATATAAACTAAACGAATAGTTTATATAATATATCTTATATCATTTATAAAAATCTATCATTTTTTAAAAATTATTTGTATCGTTTACGTTAATTAATTGTTAATGAATGGTAACAAAATAAAATAAACACCGCTCGAAGCATCGAACGGTGTGTTCTATCCAGATATAAAGATTATACTCTTATCCCTTTTATTACCACATCAACAATTGATTTTGCAAGGTTGTCATCCAAAGGTGCATGTCCTGTAAGAAGTCGATATATCATAGGCCCATAAATTAAATCAATGATAATTTTAGAGTCTATATCGTTTCGAATCTCGTTGCGATCAAATCCCCGCTGCAACATAACTTGCACAGCATTTTGTCGAATGACTAGGAACCGTTCGCGAAATATGGTAGCTATCTGAGGATCGTATTGACTTTCAGCAATGAGTTGGGTAAACACCTTACCAATAGGACTTTTATAAAACTGCATAACTGAAAGTAACTGTTGTAAAAAATCTTCACGTACAGATCCAGTATCAGGTATTTTAACCTCTGCTTCCATTTTAAATAGAAAAGCATCTATTGAAACTACATTCTTGTTTGGCCACCACTTATAAATAGTTGCTTTGCTAACCTCAGCACGGGCAGAAATCCCATCAACAGTTGTTTTCCGAAGCCCTTCTTCAAACAAAAGTTCGATAGTAGCTTTCAGAATACGCTCACTTACTTTATTACTGCGAGGTCTCCCTCGCTTATGCTCAGAATTTGACTGTTTTACCTCGTAATTAACCAATTTGTTCATCCTCTATATTTGTGCTTAATGTGACAGTTTGCCAATTATTTAAATCTGTTTTGACTTGTTCAAGTTTTGTTTTTATTCGCTTTAGGGAATCAGACCCCAAAACAAGTCTTAGTGGTGGATCATCAGCTGCAACAACCTTCAAGATAGCTGAAGCTGCCTTTTTAGGATCACCAGGCTGATTACCGTTACTTTTACTAGCCGTTTCTCGTGTTTGTCCTGAAGTATTTGTATAATCTTTAATAACTGTATTAACAGAACGCATAGAACTTGCAAGAAAATCGGTACGAAACATTCCTGGTTCGACAATGGTAACGTGAATACCTAAAGGTTTCACTTCTAACGATAACGCTTCCGATAATCCTTCCACTGCAAATTTAGTGGAGTTATAGATTCCCCATCCTATAGAACCTGAAAATCCACCAACTGAAGAGATATTGATAATATGACCAGACCTTTGGGATCGAAGATGGGGTAAGACAGCTTGTGTTACAGCATGCAAACCAAAAACATTAGTAGAAAATACTTGTTTTACTTCCTCTGGGTTCGCTTCTTCCACTGCGCCTAACAGTCCATATCCGGCATTATTGACCAAAATATCAATATGCCCAAATTTTTCAATGGCTTTTTCGACTGATTCTTGGATTTGATAAGAATTCGTTACGTCTAAAGGCAGGATTAATAAATGATTATTATCTTGAAAAGATTGTTCTAAAATTTCTGGTTTACGTGCTGTAGCTACTACCATATCACCTTGTTCAAGTGCTGCCTCAACTAATGCACGTCCAAATCCTTTTGAAGCCCCAGTAATGAACCAGACCCTATTATATACAATGTTTTCCTTTTTCAATGTGCATACCTCCATTTTTTAGGGATTTTTACTGATAATTATATAATAAACTAAACGGTCAGTATTGTATACTGTATTTATCAAAAATGCCATATAAAGGTTTTTACACATCAGTTCTTACGTTGTGGATGAAAACGGAATTCAAATAATTGGTTCTGGTGCAAAAATAGAATAAAAGATAATAAAGCGCATAGATTCCTAACGGAATCATATCTTATGCTGTAAGTCCAAACAATTGATGGATGAATTCTTTCTGATTTTGGACAGACTGGTCCCGTAAATCAACCTGTTCTCTTTTAATCATATGTATGGCTTCTACTCCAGAAAGAATGGATGTAGCTGTGGCAAAATATTTGAACCCTAGCATAGAACGAATTCGCTTCTTTATAAAGCGATGATCTTGTTCTACTATGTTATTCAAGTACTTTTGTTGTCTAAGTCGCATATCACCAGGTATACTTTTTTCTTTTTTCAACTGTTCAATTGCTATAGGATAAGCTGGATTTTTATCGACTGTTATAACACGAGGCTTTGAAACATGAAAAGACTGCAAGGCCTTCTTGAAAAAACGCTTTGCAGCCTTCTGGTCTCTTGTTTTGCTTAGGTAAAAATCAATTGTATTTCCTTTCGAATCAACAGCACGATACAGGTACATCCATTGACCTTTTACTTTGATATATGTTTCATCGACTCTCCAGGAGTCATTTGTTTGTTTAAGGTGACATCGGATTCGTTTGTCCAATTCAAGACCGTACTGATGAACCCAACGCATAATCGTTGTATGGGAAATGGATAAGCCCCGTTCCTCCATCATTTCCACTAAATCACGGAAACTGGGGCTGTACCGTTAACAAAATAATATCAGGCTGATAATGCTTCCATTTGAATACATTTTCCTTTTCCATACCAATCACGCACCTTCTTTAGATTAGTAGTATCAGTATGTCCAAGATTTGTAGATTCATTGAAATTGTCCTGAAATTTTTCACTAAAACCAAGTTTTTGCACAAGAACCATATCTTGACATAATTATGTCACAGGCTTATATTAAAACATGTAAGATAGAACATGTAATTAATTACATGTTAAATGTTGAATTAATTTTAAGGAGTGACCTATTATGAAAGAACTTAACGAATTTTTAGGAAGCCATTTCATTTATACTTATGAAAATGGTTGGGAATATGAATTTTATATAAAAAATGAGGATACTGTTGACTATCGTATTCATAGTGGGATGGTTGGAGGTCGCTGGGTTCGTGACCAAAAAGCTGATATTGTAAAAATTGCTGATGGAGTCTATAAAGTTTCATGGACTGAGCCTACTGGCACTGACGTTTCCCTAAATTTCATGCCAAATGACAAAAGGATACATGGGGTCATCTTCTTCCCTAAATGGGTACATGAACATCCAGAAATTACAGTTTGTTACCAAAATGACTTTATTAATGTAATGGAAGAATCCCGTTTAAAATATGAGACTTATCCTAAATATGTTGTCCCTGAGTTCGCTGATATCACTTTTTTCAAAAATGAAGGAATCAATAATGAAAAAGTTATATCTCAAGATCCTTATGAAGGTATGACTAATGATATCCGTTCAGGAAAATTAACTTTTTAATTTGATATGGTATTTTTGGAAGTCAATCAACTAAAAATTAACCAGAAGACAGTCCTTATAAGGACTGCCTCTGTTTTAATGAATAGATTGATTATTTAAAAAATGCAAGCGTATGAAGGAATACACTTAACTAACATATTTCGAAGAAAACTTACATCATTAGATTACAGGTTATGTAAATTATTAAATGCTAATTTATTGACTGTTCAACTCAATCTTAATAAAAAGGGTACTTCAAGGCATTATTGATAATTTAGGTAGTTGTATATTGAGGTTTATAAAAATAATTAAATAACAAAGAATTGGGGGGGCATACATTGAGAAAGTTGATTATTCTTTTAATTAGTCTGACTGTGGTTTGTATGCTAGCTGGATTTGTACCAGTAAATAAACAACAGGAACACATCAGAGAGATAGCTGACACCATTTTTATAAATGGGAAGGTCTATACGGTAGAAACAAACCAACCGTGGGCAAAAGTAGTTGCGATTGCGAAGGGGAAAATCATATATGTTGGTGATACACACGGTGTGAAGAAATATGAGGGAAAGAACACAAAAGTTATTGATTTAAAAGGGAAAATGTTACTTCCAGGTTTTGTCGATAGTCATCTTCACGCTTCGGAAACAGTTAATTCCCTTTATTCTGTTAACTTAATAAGTGGTAGAACAATTGAAGAATATATCCAAATGGTAGAAAAATATGCAAAAGAACATAGTGACGTAAGCGTTATACATGGTGCTGGCTGGAGTAATACTCTTTTTCCAACAACAGGCCCAACAAAAGAATCTTTAGATGCTGTTGTAAAGGATATTCCTGTTGCTTTAATTTCAGAGGATTATCATTCGATTTGGGTAAACTCTAAAGCACTTGAAATAGCAGGGATTACAAAAGATACGCCAAACCCGGAGGGAGGAGTAATTGAACGTGATGAAAAGGGCGAACCGTCTGGTACGCTTCGTGATACAGCAACAAATCTTGTATTAGACAAATTACCAAAGTTTAATACTGAACAATATAAAGAAGCTTTAGCAGTTTTCCAGGAGTTGGCGGCAAGTAATGGATACACACAAGTGAATGATGTAGTTGTCCCGCAACAGGATACTGTTATTGATGCTTTAACAATGCTTGAAAAGGAACAAGCATTATCTGTTCGACATAACCTTTCATTAGCTGTTCAGCCAAGTGAAGGTGAAAGTCGTATTCCGTATTTAAAGGAACAGCGTGCAAAGTTACAAGGTCCACTGGTGAAAATGAATACTATTAAATTATTTATGGATGGTGTGCTTGAAGGAGGGACAGGCTTTTTGCATGAACCATACAACAATAAAACAAATTATTATGGCGTTCCTGTGTGGGAGAAGGAATCATATGCACATATGATTCAGACTTTAGATCAAGAAAAGTTTCAAATTCACGTTCATTCTATAGGGGATGCCGCAACAACAGAAACATTAGATGCCTTCGCATCTGCTCAGCAACAGAACGGAAAACGTGATAGTCGTCATAAGATTACACACTTACAATTAGTTGAAAAAAGTGATTTCAAGCGTTTTAAAGACTTGGGAATCATTGGAGTACCGCAACCAACATGGTTTCTCAAAAATGGAGCATACTTTTCACAAGCTGTTGATTTGTTAGGAGAAGAGCGTGCAAATAAACAATATCCTATGCAAAGCTTTATAAAAGAAGGCGTAGTGATGGCGTCTGCCAGTGATTATCCAATTACACAGGGAGAATATTTTTCCCCATTAGCTGGCATTCAAATGGGAATAACTCGTACAGATTTACAAGATACAAATCCAGAACATGTTCTAAATCCAAAAGAAAAAGTAAGCTTAGAGGATATGATTAAGAGTTATACAATAAATGGAGCATATGCAAACTTTTTAGAGAAAGAAACCGGTTCTATTAAAGTTGGAAAGAAAGCAGACTTTGTCGTACTAGATAAAAATTTGTTTGAAATTCCAGAACAAGATATTCATAAAACAAAAATTTTACTTACTCTTTTGGAAGGGAAAGAAACGTATCGTCACCCAGATTTCCAATAAATCTAAGAGAGAAGTAATTGGGGTATAAATAATAAAAACCTAGGCTACGATTACTTGTTTTTTCAAGAAATAGGTAGCTTAGGTTTTTATTTTGGATAACTTTGCCCATCCCCCGAAAAGGGGTATTAGGGGTCACCATACATGCCCATCAACTTAACATTTTGAGGTATCTCTAAAATGAAAAAAATTGTACTGTCAAAGGTAAATATAGAATTAGAATGTAAATTATCAAGAATTAATAATTAGTAATGTAGAAGCTTTCAATTAAAATTGGTAAAATAATAACCAAGTATTGAAATTAGAAACAGGACTGTATTAAAAAAGGAGATTCTATACTAGGGGTCACCATACATGTCCATCAACTTAAGAATTTGCTTTACCCCCAAGTGTAAAAAAACGCCATCCTTTCCTATAAGTCTACAGAAAGAAAGCGTATTTTTTTCATTTTAGGGGGTATTTTATTTTGTTAGCTTGATAGTGATGTGGTGGTACCCCTATAACGAAATAAAAGAAATAGCACATCCAAATTAATAAATTCATTTCTTTCCCCAATCCTTACATTTTATAAAGTCTAGGGTTTTATCGTCCCTTTTTCTATAGCTAGGAATTCAAATTCTGCGGTAAATCCCTGTCCTTGTGGACTACAAGCATATACACCACATTGGAAAACTTTATCTTCTGCATCTTCCATTAATCTTGTAATACGTAATTGATTCCAAGTTTGTTCTTTTAATTCTTTTAAAGTGAACTCTTTATCATGTTTAACTTCTAGAAATTCAACGATATAGTCTTTGGACTCTCTACGAATGCGAAAATATAGATCCCATGGTCCTTTTTTGTAGTTTTGAGTAGACCAATCTGAGTAACCGTGATTAGTTACCACAGCTCCAAGTTTACACATACCATTTGGTTCATACTCTATAGCCGTCTTTAACCAACAGTCTTTAGAAAATCGAACCATTAACCCAGCCTGATCATATTGATGTACAGGATATGACCGTACTCTAGTAGTGATAATTACATCCTCATTCATCTCTGAATATAGGAAATGCCCATTATCAACAGAAAATCCATAGTGTGTTTTTTGCCAATAGTCAGTCATTTTTCGGGGCTGAATAATAAGCCCAGTATCTTTTTTTTGGATATCCCATTTTTCTGGTTGACAATACCAATTTAAGCTCGGATGAAGAGTTTCATTTTGAAACTTTTCATACAATAATAATGAGCACATAAAATACATCTCCTTTTTTATTAAAATTATTTTTTTATATGTAAATAATAGTATTTAAATAACAATTTATGCAATCGTTTCCCTTAGAATATTGTATTTTTGAAATAGAATATCTTTCAAATTTACTATTTTTATCATAATAGCTAAGAAGACTCCCTCCTCAGAGAAAGATGAATTTAGATATGGAAAAGACTATATCCAATGTGACCAGTGAAGGTATAAATGACAAATTATATATATTTTATTAAATTAATAACAAGATTTATTAAAAAGAATTGCTCTAGAGCTTTGCTATTTGGTTTTGGGGTTCTGGTGCGAAAATGTTAGTTAGAAACATAGAGTAACATTTTCCTCTATATTTCTAGCTTATGAAGATAAACCAAACAATTTATGAATAAATTGTTTTTGATTTTGGACAGACTTGTTCTGAACAAGTTGTCCTTTTTTCATCATATGCATGGCTTCGACACCACTCAATATAGAAATTGCTGTTTTAAATGACTTGAATCCTAACATAGAGTGAACTCGCCTTTTAATAAACCGGTGATCTTGCTCCACTATGTTATTAAGATATTTCACTTGTCTAATTTGGATGCCTTCTGGCATCCTTTTTTCTTCTTTTAACTCCTCAATTGCTACAGGATAAGCGGGGTTCTTATCTACTGTTATCACGCGGGGTTTAGAAACGTACGAAAAAGCCAAGGCTTTCTTGAAAAAGCACTTGGCTGCTTGTTTATCTCTTGATTTACTTAGATAAAAATCAATGGTATTCCCTTCTGAATCAACGGCACGATATAAATACATCCATTGCCCTTTCACTTTAATATAAGTTTCATCGACTCTCCATGAATCATTTGTTGTTTTAAGATGATGTCGTACTTTCTCTTCTAATTGAGGTCCCTATTGATGAACCCATCGCATAATCGTTGTTTGGGCTATAGATAAGCCTCGTTCCTCCATCATTTCCACCAGGTTACGAAAGCTCAAATTGTACCGTAGGTACCACCTTACTGTTAATAAGATGAGTTCCGGCTGATAATGCTTCCATTTGAACAAATTTTCCTTTTCCATATCGATCACACACCTTTTTCTAGAGTAATGCTATCAGTATGTCCAAGTTTAGAAGATTACTTGCAAAAGTTTTAGAGTTTTTGCACCAGAACCCTACATACTTCTCTTATTTCTATAGTTTTCTATGTATCTGTAAATGTATACTTTTATAGACGTACCAAGGGTTCCCTACATCATAAAATGTCCGAAGAAAAAAACTGTTCCTAAAGGTGTACCTTTACGAACGAAAAAAGCTCCTTCCACGATTGATGAAAGGAGTTGTCATATTTTGAAAGGGTATTTTAATATATATGGTAAAAAACTTGTATTGATAAAGTATAACTTTACAAACAACCTGATATGATCTAAAGGATATACATTTTCTAATGAAAATACAAAAGATTTGGTACAGAAAGAGTGTATTCAAAAATCAACTATGTAAATTAAATTAAGAAGAGTTCTTCTAAAATGCTATACTATATATTGGGGTCCCGCCACACATCCATCAACTTAAGAAATTAATTGTTCCCCAAAACGAAAAAGTGAGCCGAATTCTCATAAATAACTGTAAAAAGGTAAAATTTTCTTTATGGGAATGTCTCAAAATATTAGGTTGATGGGCATGCGGCTGTATCCCTTTATTGTATATTTTGGAGTTACTTTACGTTTATTCAATAAGCAATTGAATTTGACAACTATACGATTCTGTATTAAAGAAATCATTATATAACTCCACTTCGATGAAACTTTTAACTTTTAAATTATGTTCTTTTGCATATTTAATTATTTTATTTCTACGTTCCTCCTCATTCTCTTTACTATAGGCTAACGTTACATACTGTCCCTTTGGGAATACTTTTATATTTTCTTCACCTTCTATATTAGAATCCCCTTGAAATCCACTGAATACATACCTTGGCTCTACATGCCACTCTGAATTAACGCTATATATGATTCCTCTTTCAAATGACATTTTTTTTTCCTTATCTTGAATGATTTTCTCTAAATCTGAATAGTAAAGTATCTCCTGCAAACTTTCCACTTCTTTACATGGAGCTACAATGACATAACGCTGTTCAAAGAATTGAATAGATATTTCATCATTATTTACTATATCCTTAGAAGTCTCTACTGTCATATTTAAGCTATCAATGGTTTTGATTATTTCTTGCATTTTCTTTATGTTTTCTTCTGCCTCATTTCTTTTTAATTGTAAAAATTGTAGTAGTTTCTCCGTATCACAGTCCTTAAAAATCTCTTGAAGTTCTACAATACTAGTCCGCAACTCTCTACCACCTTTTATAATATCTATATGAATAAATTGATCTATAGAATAATACCTATAACCTGTTTTTTTATCAATATATCTTGGAATGAGAATACCCATTTTGTGATAATATCTTAACGCTTTTATTGTAATGTCTTTCATTTTCGCAACTTCCCCAATAGAAAATAAGTTTTTCACCCTAATCACTTCCTTTATATTTTTTCTTAAATAATTGTTGACTCTCCTCTTAGGAGAGACCTTATGATCATCATAAGGCATTTACAAGAAAATATGAAATGAAAATTTACTTATATAAAAGGAAGTTTATAGACATGGATCAAGTAATATACAGAAGCCTAGTTAAAGAAGATTATGAAGCAGTTAAAACATTGATTGGTGAAGCATTTGGCTTCAATGAATTTATTAAGGATAAGAAATTTTTAGATTCAGCATTAAACATCTATCTACAAGGTTGTATTTTAGAAAGTTCATTTAGCAAAGTAGCAGAAAGAAACAATAAAGTTATTGGTGTTATTTTAGGCGATTCAAAAAAAGACAAAAATCGTTTAAAGAAAGCTCATAATACTTTAAGTATTGCCTACAGCATGCTTAAAGTACTCATGGCTAATAAGGAAAATAAAAAATTCATAAAAGAATTCTCAAAGGTTCAAGATGCATATAAAGAAATTATTAAAGGAAAAGAAGACGATTTTCAAGGGTGTATACAGTTATTTATTGTATCAAGGGAGTCTAGAGGTCTTGGGGTTGGAAAGGCTCTCATGAATCATTTATATAAGTATATGAAAAGTATGAATGTGAATTCTTTATATCTATATACAGATAATAGATGTAACTATGGATTTTATGACAGTCAAAACTTTGAACGTATAAATGAAAAAGAAATTTATTTTGGTTCAATGGAAGATAAACTTAATGTATTTTTATACTGTTATGATTTTTAAATAATAGTATAAAACTGTAGCACTTATTTGTGATACGGTTCTCTGTAACAGGACAGATGGTCAATTTTCCGATTTCATAGGTAATATATTATAAATGGAAGGATTTAACGTTTTATTATCCAGCTAGTTTTATATTGAATTAGATTACGGTAAAAAGTATAAATAAGTTAATAAAGAAAGAGGCTTATGTAAATATGGTTCACTACAACAATCAAGATAACTTACGAGTATTTACGTTAAGAGGAACGATTATAAGGGATATTTTCCCTCAAATTTTATTATATATATGTATCTCAACAGGTATTGTTATGATTAATCACCATTATGTAGAAATAGATATAAATCAAATTCCATGGGTTATTGTTGGCGGACCTTTAGGTTTACTATTAGTATTTCGGACCAATACTGCCTATGATAGATACTGGGAAGGGAGAAAGTTATTTGGCGCCATTGGCAGCTCTGCTAGGAATTTGGCAGTGAGTTTTTTAGGTCATTGGGATTCTAAAGGGAAAAATACAGATCAAGAGATGTTGAAGTTTATACATCTATTAATTGCTTTCCCAAAATTGGCTAAACAACATTTGAGGGATGAAAAAGATTTATCCGAAGTAAAAGATTTGTTTGAATTATGTTCTGATAAGGAAAAAAAGCTATTGATTGAGTCAAACTATTTACCGATTACTATTGTGTCTATGTTAAAAACTATCCTATCAAAAGGATTAAGATCTGGTGACCTTCACCCAAATATAATAATTAATATGGAGGCGGATTTGAATAATCTACTTACTGCTATTGGTGGATGTGACCGTATCAAAGCAACCCCTATTCCTTTTGCGTATTTCGCCCATATAAAAATTTTACTGATGATCTTTTGTGTGACTTTACCAATTGGTCTTGTTGATAGTCTCGAATGGTTTACAGTGTTTGCAACTACATTTATTAGTTTTGCATTTATAGGGATTGAAGCGATAGGAGTGGAAATCGAAGATCCATTCGGTCATGATCCAAATGATCTTCCGCTAGACGGGATTTGTATAGGAGTGGAAACTCATTTATTACACTTATACAATCAAAATAATTTATTAGAGTTGTCAGCTTTAAATTCTAATAAAAAAATCATCTAATTGCATACTTCATGAGACTTTTTAAATTATTTATTCCTATGTCACTAAAGACATTAATATTACGCATAAACAGTTAAAGCAGAAGATGGGTATGGTATTCCAATCAGAATTTATACCAGTATTTCTAAACGAGAGAATGCGCCAATTTTATACTTTATTCATGGTGGAGGATTCATGGCTGGATCACCAGATGTGATAGAAGAACTGGTGAAATTGATAGTAGAAAAAACAGATATACTAGCTATTTCTGTGGATTATCGATTAGCTCCAGAAAATCCTTTTTCAATTGGGCATACAGATTGTTACACCACTTTAAAGTGGATTTATGAGAATGCTGACACATTAGGTGGTGATAAAAATAATATCTTTGTAGCAGGTGATAGTGCAGGCGGAAACTTAACGCAATATTGTACAACCAGAGATATGGAAGATGGTGGGAAGTTCGTTAAGGGACAGTTACTTCTGTATCCTAGACTTAATATGTGTGACTATGAGGATGAATTTTATTCTTGGAGTCTAGACAAGTATGAAATTGCTCCTAAGTATAAAAAAGGATTAGAAAAAATGCTGAATATAATGCATTCAATGGTCGGGAATATGTCAGAAATACTTGGTACTCAAAAAACTAATTTTAAATATTTAAGTCCATATGTTGATGTATCCCCAGACTATCCAAGTACATTTATTACGGTCGGAGAACATGATTTTTTAACGATAGAATGTTTAGCGTATGCAGCTAAATTGACTAAAAAAGGAGTTGAAACTGAGACAGTCCTCTATCGTGGTTTAGGGCACGCTTACGGAGATAATGTAGGTGTCTATCCTCAAAGTGAGGATTTAGCAATTGAGATGGGGAATTTTATATTAAAACATAGTGAGAGGTAATGGGCTTGATGAAAAATAAAAACGTAATATTAATTTCAATTTTCGCTATTTTACTATTTATCTTTGCATTTACAGACCTACAGATATCCCATAGTTTATATCAACCAACTAATAAAATTGCTCTTTTTTTACAAGTTGTAGGAGAAATTCCAGCGATGCTTATTGCTTTATTTTCTAGTATGTATTTATTTAAAACTAGAAAGAATAAAGGTTCAAGAGGATATTATCTTGCTGGAATTGGCTATGGCGTAGTCATTCTTTTGTTCGCTTTTATAGCTTCATTTATGCTAGTACATAATTTAACCATCTCAAAATTCTTAATACCGATTTTTATGAGTGGTTTAATTGTAGCCTGTTATATGATTGCCAAATCATGGAGTAATTATGATGATGCAAGATTAAGGGATATTGCATTAATTGGATTATTAAGCGTAGTTATTGTGTTAATTACATTTAATCTAATGAAACTAGGGTGGGGTAGAGAACGTTATCGTCATATGGTTTCCATTGGATCTTTTGACGGATTTTCAAAATGGTTTATACCTCAAGGAAGTGCCCAAAGTGATGAATTTATGTCATTTCCTTCAGGGCATAGTGCTAATTCAGCATTGGTCATTTGGTTGAGTTTATTACCAGGATATTTCGCTTCATTAAAAAATAAAAAAATAGTTATTTGGATTTGCATTCTTATGTGGATGATATTAGTACCACTTAGTCGTATTGTAGTAGGGGCTCATTTTGCTTCAGATGTTACAATTGGATTTGCTATTTCATTAATTGTTTTTATGTCTCTGAAAAAAATCATGTGGAGCGATAAGAAAAAAATTAATGTATCAAGTATTCATAAACAGATAGGCAAATAATATTTATTGAATTTTACATTAGTAAATACTTCAATAAACATTATATTTTCCCCTATTCAGTTTAGAGATAATAGGGGTCACTATACATCGCTATCAAGCTAAGAAAATACAACTACCCCCAGAACGAGATTTTGTGCTAATTCGTAATAAAAAAGCTCATTTTTTCGTTTTGGGGTGGATTTGTTTTCTTAAGTTGATGGGCATGTGGCGGTACCCCATCGCCATCAACCTAAGAAAACAGGTCACCCCCCATAACGAAAATTTTACCTTTTTACAGTTATTTATGAGAATTCGACTCATCTTTTTCGTTTTTGGGACAATTAATCCCTTAAGTTGATAGATGTGTAATGATACCTATATTGTAACTGAAAAGTAACAATAATTACATTAATGGATATTTTGTTTCGTTAAATTAAAAAATATTACATTTTTGTTACAAAAACTATTGATTATATTTAAATATCATAATATAATTCTGTTTGTGGAAATAAAAACTAAAATTACACATTATTTGGGGGATATGGAAAATGAAGAAAGCTATTTTACCAATTTTGATGTCTACAATGTTTATCGTTCCTGCAGTATCACATGCAGAAAAACAAGATAATATGAAGCAGGACGCTCCAAAAGCAGAACAGACAATGCAACAAAGTGGTTGGGTAAAAGACGGAGAAACATGGTATTTCTATGATCAAAAGGGTATGAAGAAAACAGGATGGCTACAAGATGGAGGAAAATGGTACTACTTTGATGCAAGCGGAAAAATGAAAATGGGCTATATTGAAGATGAAAATGGAGCTTACTTATTAGGAACAGACGGTGCACTGTATACAAATACGGGATGGGTTCAATATGAGGGAGATTGGTATTACATTCTCGAAGGCGGAAATCTACACATGGGCTATCTTAAATATAATGATAAAACATATTATTTAGATGGATTTAGTAAAGGGAAAATGCGAACAGGTTGGATAGGAGAATTCCTACAAGGTAATTATTTCCTTCCTGATGGCTCAATGGTAACGGGTTGGAATTTAATTAATAATCAGTGGCATTATTTCAAAGATAACGGAGGTGCTTATAATGGCTGGTTAAGTTATCAAGGAAGCTGGTATTACTTTGTTGGTGCTAAGATGCAAACAAGTTGGGTACAAGATAAGGATAATTGGTACTATATGAATGCAGATGGCACAATGAAAACAGGTTGGGTACAAGATAATGGAAATTGGTACTATTTACAATCTAATGGTGCAATGGCAGTAGGAAAACATTTCATTGATGGTAAATGGTATTCATTCAAAGATAATGGCGTTATGATGTAACAAAGGGTTTTTTATTGAATAAATGACATCAGATATCTATTTTAAGATATTTCTATAATGAAAAAAGACACCTGTGAGGGTGTTTTTTTTCATCCCTCTGATTAATCTAGGAAGAATAACTTTTATAACAATAATGGGTAGTAAGTACTCTTAAGTTGATGGCGATGTGGTGCTACCCCACGTCCATCAACTTAAGAAAAATAAACGCCCCAAAACGAAAAAAATAAGCGGACTTCTGAAAATAACTATCTGTAGAGAAAGAAAATTTTTATTTAGGGGGTATATTAAAACCTTAGCTTGATAGCGATGTGGGGCGGGACCCCTTATAAGTGATATTCAAATGACTAAACGAGGTAAATATCTCAGAATTTTTCTATTTATTTTACCAAGTAAAGTAATATTTTATCTGAATATTCTTTACATTATTGAATTTAAATGGGTTATAATGCAAATTAAGAGTTGAGTTACCCAATAAGTCTGTAAAAATGGAGGTTATATTGATGATTTCAAAAAACGAACTAAATTTTAGTCTCTTGGCAGAAACACAATTAGCTTCTCCAATGTTTAAACAGAAAGCATACGATATTTACAAAGAACTACGTGCCTTTCAACCTGTTTATCCTTTATCTCTATGCGAACAAGGACAAGGGTGGCTTATTACGAGATATGAAGATGCTATGGCTTTATTAAAAGATGCAAGATTAATGAAAAATTTTGAGAATGTATTTAGTAAAAAAGAGGACGTTAAAGTTCCTTTTTCGCTAGAAAATAGGGAGCTTTTAAGAAATCATATGTTAAACTCAGATCCCCCCGACCATCACCGTCTACGGTCACTTGTTCAAAAAGCATTTACTCCTCAGATGATTTTGCAACTTGAATGTCGAATTCAACATATCGCTGATGCTCTATTAAATAAAGTTGAACACACTCATTCAATAAATCTTGTAAACGATTATGCCTTTCCCTTACCCATTATGGTAATTAGTGAAATGTTAGGAATTCCTCTTGAAGATCAGCATAAATTTAGAATTTGGTCACAGGCGATCATTGATACTCCACTTCGACTAGAAGATGTGCAAAAAAATAATCAAAAATTAGAAGAATTCGCTGAATATATACAGTATTTAGTTTATAAAAAAAGAAAAAATCCTACAGACGATTTAATCAGTGCACTAATACAAGCGGAAAGTGAAGGAATAAAATTAAATGCATCAGAGTTATACTCGACAATTACGTTGCTTATTGTTGCTGGACATGAAACAACTGTAAACCTAATTTCCAATATGACACTAGCATTGTTAGAGTATCCAGTTCAATTACAAAAGCTTCTTCAAAACCCTGATTTAATCGATTCAGCTATTGAAGAAGCGTTACGATTTTACAGCCCCGTTGAATTAACTACTATACGTTGGACAGCAGAACCGTTTACAATGCATGGCCAAGATATTCAATCAAAAGATAGGATTATTATTTCACTAGCATCTTCTAACCGTGATGAAAAAATTTTTTCAAACGCTGATGTTTTTGATGTTACAAGAAAAAATAATCGTCATATTGCATTTGGTTATGGTAGTCACTTTTGTCTTGGAGCATCACTTGCTCGTTTAGAATCAAAAATCGCAATTTCTACATTATTACGCCGTATGCCAAATTTACAGATTCAAGGTGAAAGAGAGCAAGTGAAATGGAAAGAAAGCTATCTAATGAGGTCATTAGAAGAATTACCTTTACAACTTTAATTAGTATAATTTTTAATAAATGGTAAGTTAAAAAGCCGCTCTCCATAGTTTAGGAGAGAACGGCTTTTTTGCGAGCGGTACCCGGTTTTATCAATTAAGAGATTTGTAATCCCAAAAGAAAAATAATTTCGTTTTGGGGCTGTTATAAAATAATTAAGTTGATGGATGTGTGGCGGTACCCCAAACGAAAGTTTTATCTCTTCATAGTTGTCCATGAAAATTCAGTTCATTTTTTTATTTAGGGGAATAATTAATTTCTTAAGTTAATGGACATAGGGTGGAACCCCTTGATTGAATTGTTGTATATGCATCTTTTCCTCTCCCCTTAATATTCTCATTTCCGCAAAAATTATATTTCAATGACTCTATTGCATACTTGTGCTACATATGGATCATGGGTGACAATAACAATTGTTTTTCCCTCTTTATTTAGATTTTTTAAAATTTGTATAATTTCATTTCTATTGTTATCGTCTAAAGAGCCTGTTGGTTCATCGGCCAATATTAACTCGCACGGCTTTAGGAGTATCCTTGCTATGGCGACTCTTTGTTGTTCACCACCTGAAAGCTCGTGTATTTTTTGCTGTAATGATACGCTCAGCCCAACTTTTTCTAAGGCGACTGTTTTTAATTCTTTCTTTTCCTTCTTTGTTTTTTTCGCATAAATCAAGGGGATTTCTAAATTTTTATTTACAGTATCATTGTCGATGAGTGCGTAATTTTGAAAGAGATACGACATTTTCGTTCTCAGAAGCTTATTTGCTTTACTAGAACTCATATTAGGGCTCTCTTCACCAAACAATTTAGCGACTCCACTATCTGGATTTTCAAGCATTCCCACAATATTAAGAATCGTTGTTTTACCAGATCCACTTTTCCCTGTAATTGCAACCATTTCCCCTTCACAAATTTTCAAATTAAACTCATCTAAAACCGCATGATTGCCATAACTTTTACTAACATCTATCAGTTCACATATATACTGCATTTGTTTCTATGAACCTCCTTTAATGACCGTTGTTTTTTTTCTTCGCTCCATAGTGATTAATGCGATAATAGACGCGATAAATTCAATTAAAATAAGCATTGCCACCACCGTAAACAATTTCATATCAAACTCTTTTTTTACGATGAAGCAAATTAATAGTTGTACGACCCACATCAATACAAATAACCACATGTATCCTCTATACGTTCTAAAAAAACTTACGCCAAATAAGCGATGCACCACTATTTTTTGCTGATTTTTATTGAAATACACAATAATATTTTGCGTGACCAAAAATAATATGCCGACAATTAGCCCACTAGTAACCACAAATAACATTTTCATTGTTTTTTGCAGATCGTATATATCTTTTAAAATATTTTGATCAACTGTTACAAGATATTTTAAATTATCATCTAGTCCTAGCCTTTTAAGTTCTGGCTCCAAAGCCTTATAAGTTAATCCTGCATCTCTGTCAATTAACTTAATCTTTAAAGGATCGTTCGCCCCTCCGCCTAATATAAGGTCTCTTTCTCCAACAAAACTATTTTTCTCTGTCATAACCTCAATAATCTCATCTTTAATCTTATTATGATTAGATTTATATACATCTGGATTGAAACTAAAGATTTCCTGATCGTTCTTTATCCAAATAATATCTATTTTTCGATTTCGTAAATGATTTGGGACCTCTCTATGCATTCTTTTTTCTTCATATTCTATTGCTGGCTTTCTCCATTCTCCAAAATAACGAAGAATTTCTTTTTCCCTGTTCTGATATTTTTCAGGTACTAATAAAATCCAGTTTTCCATATCTTCTGTAACTTGCACGCGCTGATTATGTATGTCATATAGCGGAAATTCGTGAAGATAATTATTATTCACTGTAACTGACCGAATTCCTTTATAATCCTTGTTTCTAATAAGCTCTAATTCTTCATAATCCTTAGAATCAATTAATACCGCTCCCATTTTATTTAAAATAGGATACAGATCACCATTTATACTTGAATCCGTTTTATGCATCCCTTGTTGACCTTCATCATTTCCAGTAAATAGTGGATTAAAGACACCATAATCTTTGTTTTTCTCCCAGCTTTTTAAATTCTCTTGTTTTTCTTTCACTGTAATATATTGTTCTAAAATAGGCGTCCTTAATAAAATAAATAAAATAGAACAGGTAACTTTTAATAGCGTATTGAATACAAATACACCTTTCGTATCTCTTCTATTTTTAATAATTTGATTGACTTTAATTTTGGAGATATAAAAATATGAAACGAGAGACACTATTGTAATGATAAAATACGTTTTGCATTGATCAAACACTATGGTGTATATAAACTCCGAAGTTACATTTTTTACGAAAGCAGCTGCAAGTACGGAAATGAATAACGATAAAATAAACATACTAACAATGGTTCTACCTAGAACAATAAACCATAAACGTCCATTCGATACGCCATACATTTTTATAACACCAATTCTTTTCGCTTCATTAAATACATAATAAATGAGAAAACATAGCAGTACGATAAACACAATATATTGAACATACGATAAATAACTTATTGGTGAATCAAAAGTTTCTTCGTTATTACTAAGATTACGTTTAAAATCGTCAGCAACAATATACTGTTTTGGCTTAAAATGCTGATTTAGCTTTTTAGAGAAAAGCTTTAAAAATGCATTGTATGATTTATCATCTACTCCTTCTACAACATATCTTCCTGCCATAGGTAAATGTTCGTACGACGTTTGAAGCGGTTTAATTGTAATCTCATGATTATCTCCAAAATCTTTTATTACTCCCTTTTGTTTTGTATCTTTCGTATGTACTGTCGATAAAAAAGCATTACCTTGGAATGTGTCTTTTGGCTCTAACACATTCTCCCCACTTAACTGAAACTGTTTAAAATATATCGTTTCAGTTGTTAGTAACACATACTTCAAAATTTCTGCCTGTTCATCTTCATGATACGTAACATTTGTACGAAAAATATTTGTATGTGACTCCTTTGCTGCCTCAAGCAATATAGGATAGATTTCACTAGGATTGCTAAAAAGCAGCACATCTGGGATATCGAACTCTTTCCCTATCTTCTGTTCTATCTTTTTCATTTTTTCAAACTCTTTATGATCGGTTTGTTGAAATGCAATAAATCCTGACAATATAGAAGCTACAATAAGAAAAAACACAACAACTTTTTTCATGACATCCCCCTCTGTCACATTTAAGTACATTTTCAAAAAAAATAGAAACATTATGGTGAATGTTGTCTGTATGACTTTCAATCATTATTTTTCATTTCAAAATGGCGTACCGCCCCATCGTCATCAAGCTAAGAAAACAGGTCACCCCCAAACGATAAATAAGCTTTTTCGTTACAAGAAAGCCTAAAAATTTCGTTCTGGGGGTGTAATAAAATTTTAGGTTGATGGGCATGGGGTAGCACCAACATTTCGCGGATTCTGTACGCTAAGGCTAAATCCCCTGGTATAACAAGGTTTTCGTTATAAGTGCCAAAAAACGAACGTTTAAAACAGATAGTGTTCTACGCGTCGCCTTTGTTATAGAACGAATCGTTGCTATTCCAAATTTACAGAAAATTTGCTATAATATTTTCATGAATGGAATATTTTACATTTCGGGAGGATGGAATGGAGAAAAAAACAGATTTTTCGTTGTCACTTTTGTTTTTTTGGATTAAAGGGTTTGTTTCAGTTGATTCAAGATTTGTAAAAGTATCAACAGGGAACACTATATTAGGGTTTATTCCTGCTGGAAAAGATAATCAAAGCATTCCTTTGAAAAATATTAGTTCTTCAATGATTTCTTCTCAGTATAGAATAAAACCTATTATATTAGGATTGATTATTCTTCTTTTTTCCTTTAATACCATAGGAAATAACTTTGTATTCGGACTCATTTTACTATTAATTGGCATTGGTATTTTAGGTAGTGGTATGCAAAATATATTGATTATTCAAAGGGCAGGATCAGATTATATTGTTTCAGTACCATTCTTTGAAAAAGCTAAATTGGAAATTATTCAAGATTGTATTGCTGAAGCATTAGCTTATGATACAGATAAAACTGATTTAAATTTATTTTTTAATAAAAAATAAAAAAGACGATAGGAAATCCTATCGTCTTTTTTTGAGAATTTGAACCAAATTAAGAAAAAAATACAATAAACTGCCCATATGGACAGCTCATTTACATAATTTTTGTTATCGGAAGTCATTTCACTGTTTACATCATAGATCTTACTGTTATCTCTATTAGAGATAACATGAATATAGGACTTAGGTTAAAATTATGGTAAAATTTACTATGTAGGAGGGAGAGATTTGAGGTTTTTTATTTATATTGCTTTAATAGCATGTACTTGTATGTTAATAAGTTCGTTGATTTTGCAAAAGAAATTTCTATATAAAAAATATGATGTTTTTTTGTCTACTATAATGATAGGAGTATGTATAACCCTTATGCTCTATGGCTTTTATGGTGTCGACATTTCTATCGGTAGACCATTATGGTACGTAGCAGTATTTATATTGATTGGAGTTGTAACGGGTACTCTTATAAGTTTAGCTGTGAAACTGGGAAGGCAACAAGATAGATATAAATTTCATGTTTTTGGTCATATGCTAGGATTTTTAGGATGTGGAATACAAATTATAGCTTACTTTTATGAAGAATATCAGTGGCGTTTTTTTAATATGGAACTATTTATTTCTTTTTTCTTAATTTTATTAACTACATTATCTGTTTGTATAGCAGTGTTCTTTCATCGGATTTTTTTCATGTGTGTTGCAATTTTTCCTAATTTATTGACAACGCAACATTTATCTATGTTTTGGATCATTGTGAGTAATAGTTTGTTTGTAATGGGTGCATTGCTTATGACTACGGAATATAAAAAGAAACGACGAGTAGATAAGCGTGTAGAGTATTTTAGAGGAAAAGGTTATTCATAATAACATCCTAATATAATTTAAATTTCTAGAATAAAAGATTAAATTGTTAATAAGGGATATCGCCAGCATTTTGGAAAAAACTACGCTAGTCAAAAGTAAAGACATTCATCAGAATAGCTTTACTTTTGACATAATTATCGTTATAAGAAGCTAATTTTTAATATTAGAGCAAACCTCTCCCCTAACGGAGAGGTTTGCTCTGTTTTTCAACAATGCAAAAACAATTAAAATGCTTGTTTCTTATACTCCCTTATGTATTGGAATAACAAAGTTGTTCCTGCTATATTAGACACAATACTGATCCCTAACATTACAGCCCACGCAACATTTTGAACGTCCATTGTCAAAGTCAACATGAGAAAGCACATACCAACTGCCGCAAACAGGAAACCTAAACGTTTATCCATGATTTTACACCTCCCTTTTCTGTATTTTAACATTCTAAAGAAACGATATGGTGTGTAATTTTGGTTGTATAGGATATTCATGTGAGGTTAACATAACGTCTCATTATCAGTAGTAAAACAAAAAACTCATTCCTTCTAGGGTTAGTACCAATGTCCATCAAGCTAATACTTTGAAGTCTCCAAAAAACGTAAAATTTTATTATTTTACAGTTATTTATGAGAATTTAACTTATTTTTTTCGTTTTGGGGAACAACCAATTTCTTAAGTTGATGGGCATGTGGTGCTACCCTATGTTTTTAAATGATATATGAGCAGGTCCGTTTAAAAAAGAAAAGGCACCCTAAGGTACCTTTCTCCGACTTGAACCATCTTAATTTTAATAATATGTATGTGGACTCCCATCCACTTACCATTTTACCATATTTATCTATATTGTTTATTGAGAAAAAAGAAAAAGCGCCATAAATCAGAGCTTTTATATTATGGTTAAGTTACCTAAATTACTATTTTCTTGCGCATGTTATCCCCATTTTATGTGCTTTTTTTATTTTATTTCTCCTCTAAAATACGTTCAATATCATTTATACTTAATTTACTTGCTTTAGCAATTGTTTCGAGTGGTACACCTAGTTCATGCATACCTTTAATCATTTGTATTTTTCCTTCTTGGATTCCTTCTTTCTTCCCCTCATTACGAGCATGAGCAACCTTTGCAGCTTCATCCATTAACACCTTTTCCCTTGCCTCATAGGCTTGTCGGAAAGAAGAATCTTGGCTCATGCGTTCCCACTTATTCATTGCTTTTTGTAAAATTGGATCTTGATTCATGGCAATGTCCTCCAATGTTTGAGTTAAGTGTTCATCTTCATTCGCTGGAAGTAATAATAACCAACGAACAAAAGAATCTTCCCAGGGATTTACTTGTTCATTCCGCCACTGTTGCATTAACTTCGGAATCTCAACCATATGAACTTCTATATCATCACTCAATATCTTCTGTTGTTGCTTATTCCACAGGATTCCTGTTGTATGAAACGCTTCATATTCTGGAAACATCACAAAGTTTAACAGATTAATGGTGATAGTTTTATGAAGAGAACTATATGGCATCCCCTTTTGCAATTGCGATGTGAATAGCTTCCCCCAATAATACAAACTTCGTTTGATCATATCGTGATTATTATTAAGCTGTATTTCTACATTTACTTTTGTTCCTGTATCTAATGTAGCTGAAATATCTAAAATCGATAATTTATCCTCTTCATGTTCTCGATGTAAATGTGGATCTTCTAGCTGTAAAGAAACAATAGGTGATTCTAAGGAATCTTGTAGCATCGCATTTAAAAACGCGATGAGAATATCCTCACTAC
The DNA here is from genome assembly GCF_026241455.1 of Bacillus sp. DHT2. Taxonomy (NCBI): domain Bacteria; kingdom Bacillati; phylum Bacillota; class Bacilli; order Caryophanales; family Bacillaceae; genus Bacillus; species Bacillus sp. DHT2. The sequence goes on along the minus strand of NZ_JAPHWH010000024.1, from coordinate 3,729 downwards.
CATTTGTACCAAATAATTGCTTAAAAGCAAAATCGATGCGTAAATTTACTAATTTTTGATTGGACACAGGTTTTTCCTCTCTCTGTCTAATGCTATTTCTTTTTCTTTATTGTACATAAAAACAATCTGGACATGCAAACTTATACAAATATGAATCAAATTTTTAAACTCACTTTTGTCATCAATTTTTGGAGCACTAAAAAGTTACAACATTCAATTGTAATTATCCCTAATTAATATGGTCCAAAACCTTTACTTTTTGGGACGTTTTTTTATTTTTGATTAAGTAAGTGCTGATTAATTCTATCTTGAATTGCATCTTTAATAAATTCTTCGATGGAACTATTTGTTTCTTCTACAATTTTTGTTATAGATTTATACTCGTTACGTGTGAGAGTTACCGGCTTTGTTACGGTATTACTATCTAAATACACACTATTATTAACACGTTGTATCAGTTTTCCTTCTATTATATAGGGTGTTAAACTATCCATCCATTCGGTCTGCATTCCAGATGGTAATGATACTAGAGATTGACGAATATCAAAATACCAAAATTCATCTTCTACTGATATTTTTAAGTTTCTCGGAGACACATACTGTAATATGAGATCAATAAATCGAAAAATCTCACTTCGTAATTGGTCAAATTTAGGGAAACGGAATTTCACAAATCTTTGATGATGACTTCGCGGTTGATCAGATAAAACATAGGCAGGCTCATATCCTACTTTTATTGCATCCCCTAATGTCATGTCATTCCCAAATTCATCACGAAGTATGATATCTCCACGTTTTGGAATCGAGATAATACGTGCTAACGTATTCCCTTTCATAAATCTTTGTAATAATACTACATTATGCTTTTGTGAGTATGTATAGATCGTATTTTTCCGCTCTATTTGTTGTACTAATTCATGGATGTCATCTTCTTTTACAAATTTTGTTTTACGATTACGATGCTCCTGTATAGTACAAGCTAACTCTCCCTCTTCTATCCATTTTTCGAGTTGATACATACTGATATGATACGCTTTGCTTGCTTGATATAAAGTAATTCCTTCTACCTCAAGTTCTCCTTTTAATTTCTCTACCTCTTCCCTTTTAAATAAAAAACTTCCATCTAAACGCCATGTATCCTTATTAATTGGATTTAGTTGTCCCTGTTTCATTAAATTATTAAATGTGAAGTGACTAATATCTAAGTACTCTTTTACTTCATTCGTGGTCATATTTATTTCATATGTACTAAGCATTTACGTTCCCCCTAAGATTCCATTTATATATATAAAAAATAATATTATTATGTAAGTTATAATTTATAAAATAGTTTACTTTTTATTTATTATAACACAAATAAAAAGTAAACTATTTAAATTAATATCTAATAACTGGATATAATTTATAATTAAATTCATTTTTATTATAGTATAAAACGGATAAACAAGAAGGAATAAAAATAAACACATAATAACCATAGAAAATGGGCGTTTTTCTATAGTTGTTATTCATTTACTAATAATTAAAGTTTAATTTCTTTATATAACTAGTTTTACATGTATATAGGTTATAATAATGATAAAGTGTAATTCCTTTAGGAGTTGATATATGATGAAATTTGAAATAAATACACTACATAAGGATAGTTCTTTAGAAATTATTGAAAAACAAAAACAAGAATTTGCAAATATAATTGCAATTTGGAATGAAGATATTCTAAAACAAGCGGAGCAAAGAAAAGAAAACAATGAACGAGAAGATAAACAAACATATGATAGTTTTTCTGATGAAGAAATACTGTACTACTATTTAAACCGACAAACTCATTTTGATAAGGAAAAACGGATAAAGGATAATTCCCGTGTTTTATATGCACGTGATCTAAGTCAATTCTATTTCTTTGTTACAAAAAGCACAGAATTTCTACAACAAGATGTAAAAGACTACGAAGATGATCGTATATGGAGGAATCTACGAAAACGTCATATCCGTAACTATCAGAGGTGGTTGTCGGAGGAGGCTGTTTCCTATCAATCCAAGGAGAAATACAAAGCATCTACGATTAGTCGGAAACTTGGTGTGATCCGTTCGTATTTGAAATGGCTATATGAAATTCAATATATCCAGGAACCTCTTCATGTGGAAATTCTAAGTACGACCGTTAATAAACACCATAAACCAAAACGCGAGTTATCATATGAGGAAGTGAAGCAGTTGCTTCATTACTATAAGGATAATGAGATCAATTACGCTTTATTATCGGTCCTAGCTACTACAGGGTTACGTGTTGCAGAAGTTGCGCATGCAAAGTGGGAAGATCTTGAGTATGACGATATACGTGGACGTTATTATTTAACAGTAGATACAAAGGGGGATAATGAACGGATTGTTTCTATTAATAAGGAGATTTTTAATCGTATTGTTGCATTTCGAATCCGGAGAAGGTTACCTATAAACATTGGGAATAAAAATGGTGGGACTATATTTCAAACAAAGAACCATTCAGCTTATAGAGAGAATTACTTGTCACAATATATTTCTAAAGTCATTAAGGATACCAAGTTAGCCTTTACAGAGAATATAAGAATTACCCCTCACTTCTTTAGACATTTTTATGTACAGTACTTATATGATTACAAGGGGCTTGCACCTCATGTAATTGCAGCTGCGGTTGGTCATAAAAATGATAGAACGACAAAAGAAAATTATTTGAAACAACGATTAACGAAAGATAATGATGCTGGAAATCTAATTTCGGAAGATGAATTCTAATTATATCGCTTTATATTTTGTATTGAACGGATTCAATACCACTGTCTATAGTTATGTATTTTTTACATAATTAAAATTGATTATCTACCTGTTTTTTTCTGTTTGTTCTTATAAGGATTCATTAGTTCTTCGCCAAGATTCCCTAAACAATTAACATATCCATAGGGAAGCGTGTAGAACCTTGCTATAATGAAGATGCAGAGATATTCTATTTTGATATGTACTATTGCATATTATTTTATATGAGGCCCTTGTTATAATATTAAATAAGTAAATTACGCATCCAAAAAATTTACTTTTGGGTATATCTTTTGATATTCCCAACCTTAATCCCAAGAGAGAGAAGAAGTTGTTTTCTTCTCTCTCTTTATTTTCAAGACATTCATATTTTATAAAATAAAAATTCATATATATAAATTTAAATTTGCAAGTTATTTTAATGTAAACTCTTAATCATTTAACAAATGTTACTTTGTACCAGAACCTGAAAAAGCATGTATAAATTTTTAAATGTAAAAGAACCACTGGGAGAACAGTGGTTCTTTTGGACAAAAAGTATATCCCAATTTTATGAAAATTAGGAGAGTATCCGTATAAAAAAATTATAACTTAATATTCAAAAAAATGTAATGTATTTTCGTTAGTTTTTCAATTTATTTCAAAATTTTACACTATATGTTTATTGGTTAACTTAATGGTTCTGTTGCAAAGTTTTCTACATGAAGCTACACTCTAGAAAATAGGATCTAGGAGAATCAGACATGAGATATTTTAAAGGAAAACAATTCAAGAAAGATATTATTTTAGTAGCTGTCGGCTACTACTGTCGTTTTTCTTTAAGTTATCGCGATGTATCTGAAATCCTGAAAGAACGTGGTATTTCAGTTCACCCAACAACCATCATGCGATGGGTTCATGAATATGGCAATCTCATTTATCAAATTTGGAAAGTGAAAA
>NZ_JAPHWH010000023.1:0-45117 GCF_026241455.1 Bacillus sp. DHT2 | reverse complement strand
CTACAGGGAGAGGGAGAATTGTCCCAAATGATCCTTACTTTCATTATCTAGGAATATCCTCGGACGTCCAAGAGAACATTGTGTTAAATCGTCGCTTGAAAGAGTAACTAAAAAATAATATACGAGGGAGAGGTTTCATGAAATCAACAGGAGTAATGCGAAAATTAGATCCATTAGGACGTATAGTCATACCAATGGAATTAAGACGCACGCTAGCAATACAAGAAAAGACACCGTTAGAGATTTATGTAGAAGGTGAAAAAATTATCTTAAAAAAATATGAAGCGAATGGTGCTTGTGCAATAACAGGAGAAGTATCTGATAAGAATATTTCTCTTGCAAACGGCAAGATTACATTAAGCCCAGAAGGTGCAGAGCTACTAATAAAAGAAGTACAACAGTATCTTGTAAAATAATTAGCCTCATTTATAGGGGCTTTTTTTAGCCAAATATAAATAATTTCACGTACCGAAATTAAAAATAAAAAACACAGAAATCTTCATTAGGGGATTCTTTCCCTTTTCTGAATTTAGTGTGCTACGATAGTTATATATTCGCTTTGACAGTAATAGGAGGCTTGTCTATGAAAAATCATATAAAAGTGAATGGACAAATCCTTCAAACAAACAAGAAATGGTCGCATCTCAGACAAAAACAAAGAGAACTCATTTCTAATTGTCTTCGTAGAGAATATACAAAATTTGTACAAGTGAATCATAGAAGACCTAAAAAATACGAGCATGATGAGATTCTTAGTGAAGTAATGGATCGAATAGAAGAACGTGAAATTTGGATTCCATATGGAGAAGTAAAAAGATATTATTTGAGTAAAATTGGTAAATGGTTTCGAAAAATAGAAAATGATTGGGAAGCACAAACATCCAATAAGGGGGCACCATACATGCCCATCAACTTAAGAAAACAGATCAACCCCAAAAAGAAAAAATGTGCTTTTTTTATACAAGTTAACATAAAATTTCGTTCTGGCGGGCTCTATAAAATTTTTAGTTGACGAAGATACGTCAGCACCCCTATAGCAAAATCCAAGCGTACCGACAATTGCAATAAGCCGGAGATTTTGCTGGTGTAGAATTCATTGGTACCAACACATCATGCGCAAAATATTCGGCTATTGGTTCTATAAATAAAAGAAGTAGCCATGTTGCAAGAAATATTCAATCACAGTACACCACAAATTACCCTTAAATATATTGGAATTAATAAAGAAGAAAGTATATTGGATACATTCCAAATTTGATTACATTAAATCTTAAATTTCACAACACATCAAAAAAATCAGCAATATAAATTGTTGCTCATTTATATTGCTGATATATCTAACAAACATTTATTTTAGGTTTAACTTTTAGCTTTCAAAAAGGCGAATTTCTTTAGTGTTCAATTTTACTGATGAACGATTCTATTATTTTTCCAATCAATTTTATAATGATCTACAGACGTATTTTTATGTTCATCAAGCTTAATATTTTTCGTATTAAATCCTTTCCAACCTACTGGTTTTCCTATATCGTATCGATCTTGCTCTCTACTATGCTTCACAGATAAATCAGTTGAATCCTCATTTTTATTTGCAGTTATAATTGCAATTGTACCTGGCTGAAAACCGTATGCTGTTAAACTTGGCAGTTTATCTTGAGGTACTAAATTATCTATTGCAGAACTAACTCCAGACGTGGTAGCCATGAACAATTGGTTACCATTAAAGAAAGTCCATGAATCTCTATCGTAAAATCCATTTCCATTATAATATTTATCAAAGGCAACTTTCCAATCTACTTTTTTATTCGTACTATTTTCTAAAAATGTTTTATAATCTGCTTGGTCATATGATACAGTAGTTGACCAAGATGCACCAGCTGATGCACTTGCTCCAGCTCCATCTTGTTTAGCTTCCACACCGCCACCTACATTATATGCAACTGTAGAAGATACATTCTTTGTTTCTATTGAATTTTTAGGCAAAACTTTATAAAATGCTGCACTATCATTACTTGTGATTTCTAATCCCGTTTTAAAAGTCGATGTCCAGTCCATACGAGCTTCATAATAATTATGAATGTGATGTTTTAAATTTGAACCAATGCTACTTCCTTCCGTAGAAACAACAGCATATTTTTTATCAATAGTTGGGTCGTCAATAAATGAAACTTTAATTGAATTTTTTATGTTTGCATCACTATGATAAGTTGTGTCCAAACTGGTCATAACTTTTGCGCCACTTCCAATGTCTTCAATTGCTTTTAGAGAATCAGCATGTGCAGATGTAGAACTAAATGCTAATGTTCCACCAGCAACAGCGGTAGCCAGTGTTAAAGCTTGTACTATTTTTTTGGTTTTTTTCATGTTTTTCTTTTTTGTAGTCATTTCCATTCTCCTGTTACATTTTTTAGTTTCTAGTGTTTAAAATAAAATTCATATCAACAAATTCATATTAATTTATATTCCTTTCAAATGACTTACATAAGTATTACAAAAGTCTTGCAATGATTACAAAAGCCTTTCAATATATAGGGTCACATTACATGAACTGCAATAAATAGGAGGAAATACAATAAATTAGAAGTATTAATGCAACAATTTAATAATATAGAAAGCAAAAATTTTATTAATTACACTAAAAATGACATAGAATATGAATTCCATGTCATTTTTCAAAGTGATTTCGAAAATAAAGGGGAAAGGGGTTACTCAGGCTTATTTTTCTAGCATATCTGAGCAAATAAATTTAAATCATATGTTTTAATTGCACTTGTTGAGGTAGATGAAACTATAAAACATAAGATTATATTGTACATTGCTTATACTTTTTACTTCTGAGTTAAAATAAAATCACCTTTGATATATTCATCATATTATATATCCCTTTCAATTTGCTTTCATAAATGTTACAAAAGTCTTGCACTAACTCCGATATATTACACATTCTATAATTAATAGAAGTATTAAACATCAATAAGTAGAAGAGAGCATAATAAATTAGAAGCATTTATGTTGAAAAACAACACGTTTTAAGGAGACTAGGACATCTGAGCGCGGTTGAGAGCTTTTCCTATCACATGCGAGGGCATGGCATGTTTTGTTCCGCATAACAAAAGCTTATATGTCAAAAAAATTAAAATGGATTCATATAGGTAAGAGGTAATCAATTACAGATTTTCTCAACGAGAAAGCCCATCAGGGGCGTGACCCGGCTTTGGCTGTGGGATGAATTTGAGGTCAAATGCAGTGTGTAGATAAAATGCCGCAAGGCAGATTTCTGTACATCAAGCATTTGAAATCTTACTACTAATATAAAAACCTACAATTTTATAAATTACACGAAAAAAGACATAGAATATGAATTCTATGTCTTTTTTATAGAGTAATTTATAAAATAAGGACGAGTTTCGATTAAGTTTATTTTTCTAACACATCTGAGCGAATTAATTTTAAATCATCTGTTTTAATTGCACCTGTTGAAGTAGATGATACTTTTACTTTTGTAGATGTATCCCAATAATGGCCACCTTGCCAGAACTGTGCGAAAGGTGATTTTACTGTTTTATTTACAATTCCAGCAGCTACTGAACCTGGTTTTAATGTATATTCAGCAGTAACTTGATACAATGCGGCTGTAATCGTTCTATCTGATTCGTTCGTAAGACTAAATTTACGGGATACCGTTTGTTCTTCACTTAATGAGATACTTGTACCAAATGTACTTTGGAACTCATAGCTTGCTCCAATTTCAAAAACATCTTCAATACCCGCACTAGCATTTACACCTACTGTATGAGCAAATGATTGTGATTGTTCATTCGTCATCCCTGTTGTGATATCAAAGGATACCTCGTATCCTGTATTTTTAGCTGGAATAGATGCGGATCCACCAGGAACTTTCTTTAGATATTTCTTTTCAGTTAATACAGCATCTTTTAGTGGATTAAACGGTGTTTTCGCTGAATAACCAATTGTTACGGCCTTTTCAGCACCCCAATTATTGTCGCCCCAAATTACTTGGATTCCAAGTTCATCTAAACTTTTCTTTCCGAATTCCTCTAGAATAGCTCTTTTTAAGCCGCCTGGTCCTTCAAAAAATTCTGGTAACCACCATGAATCTTCAGCTTCGCTTTTTTCGTAATATTTAGATTGCAATATTTTTTGCACATCAGGATCATTTGGATTTTGCGCATAACGGGTATGGAAGAAGTTTTCCAACGCTTCCAGAACAAGTCCTTTTACAAAGGACTCTCCATAAGTGCTTCCAAAATATTCTTCGATTTGGGATTGGCTATATCCCATAGATTGTAAGTCATAATAAAATCTAGGTGGCGGATCCATTTTTCGTAACTCTTTGTTTCTCCAATCCCCAATAATTTTATTACCATTTGTATAATTATAATCTAAATATAAATATTGAAGAGGTTTTGCTTCCTTGATATGAGGTGGTGTAACAGATGGAAAATTCGCTTTAATAACATGATTATTAATATAATCTGCATTAAACTCTTGGTTTACATTAGAATTTTCTTCAGATACCTGTCCATCTTTAAGATTTAATGATGGATTTTCTTTTTCAACAGAAGTAATTGCACTAGAAGCTGAAGATACTGTACTTGCTTCTGCTTTTAAAGAGAAAACGGGACTTGCTAGAACAGCAAATGCTAATGCTGTAGGAATCACTTTTTTCTTATTAATCATGTGATTTCTTCCTTTCTTTCTTTCATTATTTTTATGAACCTATAAAACATAAAATTATACCGTACATTGCTTATACTTTTTTATACGGATCAAAATTACATATTTGTATATTAATATTAAAATATTTCAATTCCCTTTCGTAAATGTTACAAAAGTCTTTCAATCACCTTATTTTTTTCTGATATAACAGGAAGAGTAAACCAAAATTCACTCCCCTGTTTACCGTCTGAACGATCTCGTACACCAATATTGCCTTTGTGCATTTTAATTAATGATTGTGCAATGGCTAATCCAAGTCCAGATCCCCCAGATTGTGAGCTTCTTGATAGATCTGTTCTAAAAAAGCGTTCAAATATGCGCAGTTGATCACTATAAGCAATGCCTTCTCCTTCATCACGTACAATGAATTGAACGTGATGCTTCTGTTTATTTTCCTCTACAATTAACTCAATCGTTCCAGACACTGGAGAATATCGAATTGCATTATGTAACAAATTACTGATAACCCGTGCTATCTTACAAGGCATAATCCAGAGCTTCGGCAATGTATCAGAAACTTGTAATTGCAAATGGATCTGTTTTTCTTCTAATAAAATAGAATGTGAACCTAGTACTTCTAATAGAATACGATCCATATGTGTGAAACTTGGATAAAAATCTTCTTGTCCAAGTTCTAACTTAGAAAGATCAAATAAGTCATTAATTAATCCACTTAATCGTTGTATTTCTTTATGGATTGTCGTTAAGTGCTGTGTTTTCATTTCGGGATTTGCAATTACATCATCTTGTAATGCTTCAATCATCAATTGTATGCTAGCCATAGGTGTTCGTAAGTCATGTGAAATATTCGCAATGAGCTCTGTACGTGCTTTTTCTCCTTCTTCTAATTTAGTAAACCCTTCTTTTAATTTTTTAGCCATTTGTTGAAAAGCTGCCGCTAATTCTTTAAACTCTTGTGGTCCTCGTCCAATTCTATACATCGCTCCAAATTGTCTATCGCTAAATTGTTTTGTTAATGCAATTAAATTTTGAATAGATGCCGTAATAGAGCGTGTTAATAACCAGTAAATCATCGTTGAAAGCGCCAATGCTAGGGTTATAATTCCTATAAATAGCTGTGTTTGTTCTGGTCTAAGTAACATTTTCATTTCGCTATACCAGATAGCAATTACCATAATGCTGGCGCTTAATAAATTCATCAATAACAATTGATTCCGTAATTTCATATTGTATTTCCCCCAGTTGTCTCAGACCAATAACTTGTGCTTCTCTAATTCTTCATATAGATGATTCATTAACACAGTTACTACCTTAATCTCCTCGTATTCAAGCTCCCGAATTTGTTCAAGAATTCGAGAGCGTATAAATGTTTTTTGTAATACAAAGTACCTTAAGTACCCCTTGTTGTAAAATAAAACTAATATCAGTAAGCACATCTTAGCTTAAATACCTTTCAATTTTCTTGCAAAAATATAACAAAATTCTTTCAGGGATATCATGAAAGATCAAAAGGCTTAATTGAAATTGCTAAACTGACTTCTCATTGTATTTCTCGTATGACACTGTATCGTAAGATACTATGGCCAACTGATAATCTAATGGAGAAAATGAGTAGCTAAATTAATAGTTTACAAAGATGTTAGCATGACAAGAAAATACTTCAATCCAACATCCACTGAGCTATAGTATGCTTTAGACAAGGTATTTTCTTGCATTTTAGAAAGGAGAAAAATATGTCCTCAAAACGTGCAAGAGAATTATTGACACTAGATCAACGCTTAGAGTTTGTATCCATTTCAGAACAAATTAGTGAGTATGAATTAGGAAGTTATTACACCTTGTCTCCATATGATATCGAAATTATTAAGCGCCATCGTAGGGGTACAGCCGAGATACGTGTAATTTTGAGTCATAGGCTTACTTTTATTTCCAAACGCAACCTATTGAACTTATAACTAGGTTTCGTTACGTCTGTTTATAATAAAGAGCTTGTCATTGTCTATTATGGGTTAACCCTAATCATCCATTAGTTAGTTACTGAAAACACTTTGTTCCAATTGTATGATTAGGGTGTATGATAATAAGTTAAAAAATAAAAGATTAGACATACGAAGGATTTTTATAAAACTAATAGTGTGGATTTTAAAAAAACTTGGCGGGAGAAACAATATATAAATGATTAAGGGGAGGAAGAGTTATGTCCAATAACGTAAGACAAAGAAGAATAATTTTAGATTTAGCAGTTACTTTAGATGGTTTTATTGAAGGGAAAAATGGGGAAGTTGATTGGTGTATCATGGACTCTGAGATGGGGTTTATTGATTTCTTAAATCAAATTGATACTATTTTATATGGAAGAAAAAGCTACGATTTATGGGGACAATTTACTCCAGGAATTGAAGGTACCAAAGCTGAAAAAGAACTTTGGGAATTAGTTCACAGTAAAGAAAAATATGTGTTTTCTAGAACACAAAAAGGGATTGATAATAAAGCAATATTCATAAATGATAATATTCTTGAAGAAGTAAATAAATTAAAGAAAAAGTCTGGTAAAGACATTTGGCTATATGGCGGAGCAAGTCTAATTACAACATTTATCAGCTTAGGGCTTGTGGATGAATTTAGATTATCTGTTCACCCTGTTATTTTGGGAGAAGGAAAACCGTTGTTTATTGATATAAAGCAGAGGTTGAATTTAAAAATGGTTAATACAAGAACGTTCTCCTCTGGCGTTGTGCAACTAATCTATCATTTGAATAAGAATTAATAATATTGCACATTCCAAAGATAAAATACAATAAATATCATTAAGAAATACTCGATAGTAATTGTCATTTCTTCAACAATAAGGCGCGATTCTTGAATAACATAGGTAGAAAATAATTGAACTTTTTTATAAAAACCCAAACATAAATCTGCTAAGGAAGAATCCTCTTTAATCAAACTTTATTTCAAAGTTACAAATTGAATAAATAAGGTTGAACTTAAAATTGGTGCGCAACTGATATGGAATATTTTTTCTTAATACCCCTTTTCGGGGATGGGCAAAGTTATCTATAATTGAAATCTGTATATAATTTTATCAATAATAAAATATTAGAATATAACTTATACTATAAGTAATTCTTTTTATTGTTTATATTTTTGTTATTTCCTGTTGCAGAATCCTTACAATAAGGATTCTTTTTTTATTGTATTTCAACAAAAATATTTTTGCCCCCATAATTTTTAAAATTTCTCTTGTAACCCTTATCCCTATTATTCTCTTGCAATTCATAAAAATGCCCCCATAATTAAAAGATGAAAAAATATTCTGAAAACATATTTACACATACAATATTTGTAAGATATGATGACATTGTTCTACAAATTAAAGACAATAGGAGGATGATGTTATGAAAAGAAAATATTTAGCTAAAGCAGGGGTATTTGCATTAGCAGCAGGAATAATCTTACCTTCAACTGTTGCACATGGAGAAGCTTTGCCTTCTTCTGTATCTGCATCTACAGCAAATGTTGATAATGCAGAAATTGATGATGTATCTGTAGAAGTTTACGATAAAGATGGGAATTTGGTTAAAACATATTCTAAAGAGGAATTAGAAAAATTTAATCAAGACATGGCTAAAACTCCTCTAAGGAGTTCTAAGTTTGATGGTAATATTCAAAAGGAAACAGATGTTACTCCACTTGCTATGAACGTTAAAAATTTTGGAAAAATGTCATTTAGTAACTATCAGTGGATTGATGATGGCACATCATTTTACCTACCTCAAAGTGTACAGGTAGAACCACGAACTAAGACTACTGGATTGGCAGTACAAGTATTTCATAATAGTTCGATGTGGGAAGAATATAGAGTTAAAGGTTCCTTTTCAAGTGGATTAAACATTCCAATTTCTCACCTTTTAACTGCTTCTGGTAATTATTATGAACTTAGACTTAAAAATTATGGTGGGGGAACTATATATCTCTCTAGTGGACAAGTATATTATAAATAATACAATTTCTTAAATTTAATAGTTATATACAAGTAAAAAAGACTGGACATTGTTTATCCAGTCTTTTTTATCAAATACTAGCCTATTAATACTAAGTTTCCTATATCCTGTTCACAGATTTGTTAGTTGATTCTTTGATTATCTTGACTATAAACTTCAATAGTATATAAATCATTTTCAATCCATTTTCGTGCTTGCGGTGTTTTAAGTAAATTATCAATTTCTTTCTCAATCTTCTTTCCAAATTCTTTAGCCCCTGCATCAGTACTATTTATAGGGGTATATATAGCAAACGGAATAGGTTGGCTCAATTCTATATAAGCCCGCAGTGAAAAACCTTTGTATCCTTTTTTATGGAACAATTCTTCAAAAATATAACTGTAAATTTCGTCCCATCTGTTCTCTATTTTTACAATGTCCATATCTCTTTGACTAACATTAATAGTATATGGTCTAATATCTTGGTTCTTTAACTGAGTGTTAATCTCTTTTTTTAATTTACTTGTATTTACAGTATCCACTATTTCTAGGTCTACAACTCTCGATGTATCATCCACAGACGCACTGAGAAAATCTTTTTTATTCACTGTATTCATAACAGTATCCATAACTTTTGAATCTTCACTTTTTTCTTCTTCTATATCGCTCTGTTGGCAGCTACTTAATACAATAGTTAATACAAGAGGTAACAATAACCCTTTTCCTTTATTCATCCCAATCTCCTTTCCAGTGATTCCTTGTTATATATTTGAATCGTATCTGAGCCTAGATTATAAAGAAAATACTTCAAGTGTAATTGATCTAACTTCTATTTTCATATTGGATTAGGTATTCTCCAAAACAAACGAAAAACCTGCATCTCATTTTGGGGGTTATTTTACTTTGCTATTAACTGAATTTGAAAAATATCCGATTCTTTTAGACCTAGAACTCTCATCTCCTCTTTAAACGTTCGCCAAGATTCAACTTTAATGGATTTGGTACTTCTATCCCTTAATGTATACACTCTTATGTACTGTTGCTCCTGTTTTTTATTTTCCTTCATACTATCTTCCTCCGTTATTTTTAATCGATGAAATCATAATATCTTTTTAACGAAAGTTTAGATTTAAAACCTACCTGTTTTATAATTTGTTCCTCTAAAATTCCATGTTCAATCAGCCGTAAAATGAAGGTATTTCGAAGATGTTGTGCTGAAATTCCTTTTCGTAAATTCGCTCTTTTAACTTCAATTCGAATCATTTTTTGAACAGCAATCTCTGTTAGAGCTTTTGGCGCATCATCTTCATATGACCAATGATAAGTTTTCCGAGTAAAATCAAAGGCTACGAACACTGGATCATTACTATGGTATCTTGGACGAACAGGTTCAGGAATGATTTTGTAATAGTTAAATAAGCACTTTTTATCGTCTTCAGTTAAAAGAATCGTTCTTTCTATACCCACTATCCCTGGTACTGAGATCGTATTGTTTTCAAAATGGACGTGCTTCATCTGTAAACCGACAAGTTCTTGTAAGGATAATCCATTATGAATGAGCAAATGCACAATTGAAATGTTACGATCCATAAGTACTGGGCGAACAGAACGTTGTTTTTCTGTTAATCCTTCTAATGAACTTAAAATGGACTTTAACGTTTTCTCTTCCTCTTTTGTAATAAAATCTTCATCACGTAATGCACGATTCGGTTGAATGCTAAATTGCATGTCTTCTAACGGATTTGGCAGTTGTAAATACTGATATAGTCTATTTAAGACAATATAGACACGATGCATTGTTTTGTCAGAGTACTGTCGTTTCTTCTTTAAATCGTAAAAATACGCTTCAAAATCCTTTTTATTAAGTGTCGTCCATATATTGCATGTAGGGAGTTTTTTAGATTTTTGCAACCAATGACCAAAGTCTTCAATATCATAAACATATCGTTTAATTGTAGAAGGCTTGCGTCCTTTATTTAATAAGAAAGAAGAAAAATGTTGTACAGTATCTTGAAATTCTTTTGTTGGCATAAGCTTATCATCCTAATTTTTCTTTTAGTATATCAAATTTTACACATATTCCACTTACCCATTCATCCCCAAAGAAAATATATAAATAAAAAAGATAAGACCAGAAACTCGGTCTTATCTATGGCATAAGGAGAAAAAAATGGGGTGATAACCATCACTTTTTTATCATATTACATTAACTGTTAATTTTGAATATTATAGCTAAAAATAGCGACAGTATCCATATTGAGAAATTTATTACTAATTTATTTGTGCAGTATCAAAAGGTACACCTTTAGATACATTTTTAGCTTTCATGTATTTAGTGTTAAGTGAACTCCTTGGATTGTCTATAAAAGTATACTTTTATAGGCAATCCAAAGGCTCTCCACATCTTTGAATACGTAGTAATAAAAAGTGAACCAAAAGGTGTACCTTTTGAAATGGTTATTTATGTTCATATGCTTATTTTAAATTATTTATAATATATTTTTCGAAATAGAAGTGAACAAACGTCGAATTGAAAATTTTAAATTATATGGTAATTTAAAAGGGAAAGAAAAGGGGAATTATAATTAGGTTAAGGAACTTTCAAGTAGAAAATCATGATTTTACCATACGGTAAGGAAGTTATGTATTAATATGGATATTAAACTTACATCATTGTATATTTAATAAGTATAAAAATCATTTTAGGTCGGTGAAAAAATGGAGAACCAATCAACAGAGAGTGGAAATAAGAGAAGTAAGAAAAATAATATTAAACTTATACTAAATATTATAGGAATGTATTTATTAGGTTTGGGCATTTATATAATTCATCATGATTTAAATGAATTTTTCGAGAAATATTTTCCAAAGACCGTAGAGATAAGTTTAATTTATGCAGCACCATTCATTATTTTAGGGTTAATACTCTTTAACATGGATAATCTAGAATCTTTCTTTAAAAATATAAAAAGTTCTCATAAGTTCTATTTTTTTAGTTTCTTTTGCTTTTTAGCCTATATTGTTATTTTCATATTCAAAAACGATAATATATTATTTCTCTTAGTTTTTTCAAGTTTGCTATCAATAAGTTATTATTTTTATATAGAAGGGAATTTTCATAAATCAAAAGAGCTTAAGTATGAGAATGAAGAATTTGATGAGGCTATTAGATCATTAAAAGAGGATGCTCTTGGAAGAGTCCACACAGCAAAATTAATTACTGATATATTAGAGACTAATCCTAATAAAAATATGAAGATTGGGATATACGGAAAATGGGGCTCAGGTAAGACTTCTATAATGAATTTAGTCGAATTATTATTAGAAGGAAAAAAAGAAGAAAAGAAATATATTATGTGTAGATTTAATCCTTGGATATACAACAATGAAAAAGATTTATGGATTGGTTTTCGAAAATCTATTGAAGAAGCATTAATTTTAGATAGTAAGGGAATACTTGACTTCTCTTTATTTAAAAATATAAAAAAAGTATTCTTAAGTATTTTCCAACATTCAACTTCAAAATTACCAATTGGAAAGCTTATTGATGAACTTATTAAAAATCCTGGGACGCCTATGCAAGATCAGATTAAGGCATCTATCAATAATTATCTAAATCAAAGCGTAGGTGAAAATAATAAAATTATTGTTTTCGTAGATGACTTAGATCGTTTAGATGATGCAAAAATGATATTAAATGTATTAAAAACAATTAAAGAAATATTAAACATCAATAATATCTCTTATATTTTTGCCATAGATGATGAAAATGTAAGTAGAATTATTGCTGATGAAATGAAATTACCAAACGGGCATTTATTCTTGGAAAAAATTATTGACTATCATATTACAATTGATGATCCTGCAAAAAGGGATTGGGAATTCCTACTACAACAGGAAATAAATAGACTTGATACTACAATTGATAAAAACGTAATAAAAACAATTAAAGAATATCTACCAAGTAACCCTAGAACACTTAAAAGATATATGCAAAATATGCAATTGCTTACTCCAATATTGCAACGATTTAAAGACGAGGAATTAAACTTGGGTTTTATATATTTAGGGCAACTATTAAAATCGGAGCTTCCAGATGTATATAGGGAAATAATAAAAGACAAAGAGGCTATAGGTAAACTTTCACCTTCAGCTGTAGATCCTAATAAAATGATCACAGAAAAAGACGCAGAGGTGATATTGAAGCAGTTACCTGTACAATTTGAGAATACTGGTAGAGCAAAAAAAATAATTACCGGATTACTAAGACATATAAACAAAATGGATAGAAACTTTAATATGTATTTTAGAGTAATAGAGAATTCAAATGTGTTAACGTTAAAAGAGTTTCAACTCTATTATCAAAAAATACATTCAGATGCCTTTGAATTTAATAAACTAGAATCAGATTATTTAAAAACGGCATACATAGAACGGTTGTTTATTAATCGAGAAGATCTAGTATATAGAATAAAACATATACAGTACCTCGATATGTCGAAAGAAATACAACAAAATCTAGAAATTTTAGAAAATCACATTGAAGAATTAATACCAATATTGAATTCAAAACATCAAATCAAAATTTTAGAATTGCTTTATAGAAGTCTTAAAAATTATATAAATAATAATGATCCTTTATACTCTGAAATTCGACAAAGAGAAATGGATATAATAAAAAATATTAGTAAGTTAAACTTAAATAACCACTACACTGAGTTGCTAGAAATTATAGATTTATGGGATTTTGAAATTGATAAACTTGAGTATTTTAAGGAATTTAAAAAAGATTTAATTAAGATGATTGAACCACCGTTTATTGATGAATTAATCAGTAGATTCCGCACAGTTAATGGCTTGAAACTATGGTATAAAAATGCTTTCCCTTACGAAAAGTATTATTTATTTAATAAATCTGCATTTCATCAAAACGATACATACCAAAAACTGAACATCCTTGCTGAGGAATCTAAATCTGACCGTGTAATTAGGCTGAATTTTCTCGAGTACATGTGGCAGTTCGTTCATTACTCGAAAGAGAATCAAAATTATACAAAAATAGATGATGTAAAAGAAGTATTAGAGAACGAAACCTTTTTACAAATCCTTTGGAAAGGTGTAACTTCTGAAGAAATTAACGAATATTCTCTTTCTATTCCAAAAGATTTTGAAGAACTTGTTAAAGAAATTCATAAAGAACAGGGAAATGATATTTTTGATTTTCCTGATTGGTGGAGAAATAAAGAAGCTCAATTACTCTCTTAACTTTAATCCAAAAAGAACTTGTAGGAATCTCTACAAGTTCTTTTTTAGATAATGTAAAAAAATTAAAACAAACTATCTCATAATTTGAATTGGAGCAAACACTCTAACCACGGGTTGATTTCATTATAAACCAAATCTTAACATGTTTAACTTTAATGTTTGAAAATTGTGTGAATTTAGAAAAGGAGAACAACAACTATCTTAAATCCCTAAAAATTCTAATTACTCTTTTTGTACAAAACACTTTTAGGCCTAATACCAGCGTAGCTGCGTTTAAGGGCAAAGTAGTTTTTTGTAACATAAACGATCATTTTTGTTACGTTTCGTTTGAAAAAATAACCACTTTTCTAACTATTGAAGTTGTTGTAACAAAATACCGTATCAAAAATAATTTGTAACTTTATTGGTTAAATACCTTTTTGTTACTGAAAAACATGTATATAGGGGTATAGACGAGATACATGTAATTTTGAGTCATAGGCTTACTTTTATTTCCAAACCGACTTGAAATCGGGATTTTCTCTATTATTTTTGAACTTATTATCATACACCCTAATCATACAATTGAAACGAAGTGTTTTCAGTAGCTAACTAATGGATGATTAGGGTTAACCCATAATAGACAAATTACTTAATAAAAATAAACGAAACGATATTAATAAGCTCAATAAATCAATCCTGGAAATAAAAGTAAGCCTATGACCTATTTTTACACGTATCTCGGTCGAACCCCTATATATTAATGAAATTTGCTACTTTGCCCCTGGTTACAAGAACGCTGGTACTGGGCCTACTATGTGGATTCCTTTTCCTTTGCAAAAACGATTATTTGCTAGTTAATTCTTTGTTTCTCTTGACTATAAAATTCAATAGTATACAAATCATTTTCAATCCATTTATTTACTTTCTTTACTTTAAGTAAATCATCAACCTCTTTTTCTATTTTCTTTCCAAACTCTTTGGCTCCTGGATCAGAATTATTTATTGTAGTATGTATAGCAAGGGTAAATGGTTGGTTTGATTCGAAATTAACTGGCTGAATTCCAAAACCTTTGTATCCATTTTTGGTAAACACTTCATCAAAAATAGAACTGTAAACTTCGCTCCATCGCCTCTCTTTCTTTACAATGTCCATATTTCTCTGACTCACATTAATTGTATATGCTCTAATATCTTGATTCTTTAATTGAGTGTTAATCTCTGTTTTTAACTTACTTGTATTTACAGTATCAGCTATTTCTAAGTCTACTGTTCTTGGTGTATCACTCATGGAGGCACTAAGGAAGTCCTTTTCAATTAGTTAAATTCTTTCTGCCCCCAAGTGGTACAAGAAAAGAATGGATTATCACAAGAAAAGCAATGTTTAAATGATTTGGAGAGCCAAAATCTAAAGTTGAATAAAATAATCACTCAAATTTTGCGTTTAGAAAAAAACGGGTGCTCAGATTCGTTTGTATGACGAGATAGGGGGTAAAATAATGCGATTATATTCAATGAAGCTAAGTGATTATAAAGAAGAAGATAGAGCGTTATAAGTGATTTTGGTTAAATCTGTAGGTATTTTATTTTATTTTTCATAAGAATAAATGTAAAATTCTACATACCGTATTTATAATAAAAAACAAATTAACCGAATTTAGGGGTTTCCTTGCTTTTTGTTTGGAGTGCTGGCTCGTCGTGTGGGGACGAAACCCCACGTACTAAACGTATCAAAATTTTGAGTAAGAACTATTTTTGAACGAATGATCTAAGCGGTTCGGCTCGTATAATTGCTAGTCCAAGTCGAGAACAATTGCTTTGCTTTTTGTCCTTCGGCTTGGCGAAACAAGCGAATCGAGCCGAAATGACTTAAGATCTATCCTTCTATTTTACTTTCTAGTAATTCTTTTATATATTGCGTTTAGATGTTCAGGTGTTAAACTATTTGTATATTATCTAAATATCCATCTGAACAGAAAAGCAAGGAAACCCTTGTTTTTCTGTTCAGATGTTTAGATGTTTAGAAGGATGGTGATCTGAACAGTGCAACAAAAAGACTGGTTATCAGCTGAAGAAGTAGCCAAGGAAATAAAAGTATCAGCTATGACTATAAAACGAAACTGTCAAACCTACGGTAGTTTTTTAAATTTCCAACAAGGTGAAAAGAACAAGTATTTAATTCATCAAGAATGTATACCTGTTTTTCAATTTATAGCTAAAATGAGAAATAAAAGAAACCTCCAAACAAAACAAATTATTGAGCTCCTCAGTAAAGAAGGATTACCTGAATATATAGACATTGAACCTATCCAAATAACTAAACAACAACCTGAACAGATCCAAGTAGGAGAAGGAGTTGTAGCTATTCAGGAATTGGATAGAATTGTTGCTGAAAGAGTATCTGAACTGCTAAAAAAACATGAAGAAAATTTAAAGGAATGGTTAACTGAACAGCAAAAACAACAACAGGATTTTCAAAAAATTAATGAACGTGATCAAAACCTAATGGCTATGATCCGTGAAAACCAGGAGACTAAAAAATTGATTGCAGCCACCCAACAAAAAAAGTGGTGGCAATTTTGGAAATAGAAAAAGCCTTGCTTATATGCAGGGCTTTTTTATACAGAATTCTATACAGATTTTTGTACTAATAGGGTAATTTTTCCTAAATCCCCGAAAAGGGGGAATAAGATTGATTCATTATAAATTTATATGTTATTTCAAAAAGTACACTTTATGACAATGCTGAAAATCTAGACTATTTCATTTCAAAAATACAACTTAATAATGTTTGAAACATGTCGTACCCCTTATTAACAATACAAAGAAAGGGAACCTGCTACATCCTTATATGCAATATTGCATATAAGGATGTATTGATAAAGCATAAGCGCTTACTATAATATAGATCACATCGTAGCAACAACAAAAGGAGGTGAAATCATATGGCAATCGCAATGGCAGCTTTAAAATTTATCGGTGGGATCCTTCCACTCGTACAAGAACTTTTAAAAGCAGTAATGTAAGTTCGTTATTCAGCAATTATTTATACAAATGATCTGTATAGCGAAGATGAATCAAGGTCCAGATGAGAGGAGGTGAAATCATATGGCAATCGCAACGGCAGTTTTAAAATTTATCGGTGGGATCTTTCCACTCGTACAAGAACTTTTAAAAGCAGTAATGTAAGTTCGTTATTCAGCACAATTATTTATACAAATGATCTGTATAGCGAAGATGAATTAAGGTACAGATGAGAGGAGGAAATCATATGGCAATCGCAATGGCAGTTTTAAAATTTATCGGTGGATTACTTCCATTCGTACAAGAGCTTTTAAAAGCAGTAATGTAAGTTCGTTATTCAGCACAATTATTTATACAAATGATCTGTATAGCGAAGATGAATTAAGGTATAGATGAGAGGAGGGAATCATATGGCAATCGCAATGGCAGTTTTAAAATTTATCGGTGGGATCTTTCCACTCGTACAAGAACTTTTAAAAGCAGTAATGTAAGTTCGTTATTCAGCACAATTATTTATACAAATGATCTGTATAGCGAAGATGAATTAAGGTACAGATGAGAGGAGGAAATCATATGGCAATCGCAATGGCAGTTTTAAAATTTATCGGTGGATTACTTCCATTCGTACAAGAGCTTTTAAAAGCAGTAATGTAAGTTCGTTATTCAGCAATTATTTATACAAATGATCTGTATAGCGAAGATGAATCAAGGTCCAGATGAGAGGAGGTGAAATCATATGGCAATCGCAACGGCAGTTTTAAAATTTATCGGTGGGATCTTTCCACTTGTACAAGAACTTTTAAAAGCAGTAATGTAAGTTCATTATTCAGCACAATTATTTATACAAATGATCTGTATAGCGAAGATGAATTAAGGTACAGATGAGAGGAGGAAATCATATGGCAATCGCAATGGCAGTTTTAAAATTTATCGGTGGATTACTTCCATTCGTACAAGAGCTTTTAAAAGCAGTAATGTAAGTTCATTGTTCAGCAATTATTTATAAACAATTATCATACCTTAATACGAAAAAAAGAAGGGAATGAATTTTTTGAAAATTAAAAAAAGTGTTAAAGGAATCAAATTATTAGCATGTTTATTAGTTAGTTTAAGCACTATTAGTTATTCATCTATTACCTTTGCGGAAACAAAAACAGGTAATTCAGCTGGTGCAACAAAAAATGCAAGTGGCATTGATACTGGTATAGCAAATCTTAAGTATAATAATCAAGAGGTTTTAGCAGTAAATGGTGATAAAGTAGAGAGTTTTGTTCCAAAAGAAAGTACAAATTCAAATGGTAAATTTGTAGTAGTTGAACGTGAGAAAAAATCACTTACAACTTCACCAGTCGATATTTCGATTATTGATTCTGTGGCTAATCGTACATATCCAGGAGCAGTACAACTTGCAAATAAAGCTTTTGCAGATAATCAACCTAGTTTGTTAGTAGCTAAGAGAAAACCTTTGAATATTAGTATAGACTTACCTGGCATGAGAAAAGACAATACAATTACTGTCAAAAATCCTACATATGGTAATGTGTCTGGTGCAGTAGATGAATTAGTATCTACTTGGAATCAAAAGTATTCAAAAACACATACGTTACCTGCAAGAATGCAGTATACAGAATCTATGGTGTATAGTAAATCTCAAATAGCAAGTGCTCTTAATGTTAACGCTAAATATCTTGACAATGCACTGAACATTGACTTTAATGCTGTTGCAAATGGAGAGAAAAAAGTGATGGTTGCGGCATATAAGCAAATCTTTTATACCGTAAGTGCAGAACTACCTAACAATCCATCAGACCTTTTTGATAATAGTGTTACGTTTGACGAGTTAACTCGTAAAGGGATAAGTAAGGCGGCTCCGCCTGTTATGGTATCAAATGTAGCTTATGGTAGAACAGTTTATGTGAAATTAGAAACATCATCTAAGAGTAAAGATGTACAAGCTGCTTTTAAAGCCTTAATTAAGAATCAAAGCGTTGAAGCGAGTGGACAGTACAAAGATATTTTTGAAGACAGTACCTTTACCGCTGTAGTATTAGGCGGAGATGCAAAAGAGCATAACAAGGTTGTTACAAAAGATTTTAATGAAATCCGAAATATCATTAAAGATAATGCAGAATTAAGTTCTAAAAATCCAGCATACCCAATTTCATATACAAGCACTTTCTTAAAAGATAACGCAACTGCTGCTGTTCATAACAATACAGATTATATTGAGACTACAACTACAGAATATTCTAGTGCTAAAATGACGCTTGATCATACTGGTGGATATGTTGCTCAATTTGATGTATCTTGGGATGAATTCTCATATGATAAAAATGGTAAAGAAGTACTAACCCATAAAACCTGGGAAGGAAACGGCAGAGACAGAACTGCTCATTTCAATACAGTCATACCACTTCCGCCGAATTCAAAAAATGTAAAAGTCGTAGCAAGAGAATGTACAGGTCTTGCATGGGAATGGTGGAGAACAATTATTAATGAACAAAATGTTCCATTAACAAATGAAATTAAAGTTTCAGTTGGAGGAACAACATTATACCCAAGTGCTAATATTAGTCATTAGGTAAAAGTGAAGCGCCCTGTAAACAGGGCGCTTTTTCAAATATATCATACTTCTCTATATAATTGTTGTAGCTATCACCTCTCAAAAATAAGTATTTTCTGAACAATCGGGTATTAATCAATTTTCGCTGTTTTTTTGCTGTAAACTTCCCCAAAAACTCACTCTAGAAACTATGTCCTAAAAATGTACGTTTTAGATTTGTTGTATGTAGTCTTAAGTGAGCCCTTCAACTCGTCTGTAAAAGTATACCTTTACAGATACATAGGAAACTATAAAAAACTACGTCTATAAATATCCGTTTCTCATTTTACAGACATCTGTTTATTTTGTATACCTTTACAGACATAATTGTTATAATTATCAATGAGGTGTAGCATATGAAACATAAAAAATTTGGATATGTGCGAGTTTCGAGTAAAGATCAAAATGAAGAACGGCAAATTCAGAATATGAAGAATTTAGGGATAGAAGAACGGGATATTTTCATAGATAAAGAATCTGGAAAAAATATGGAGCGAGAGAATTATCAAATGCTAAAACGTCTTGTTCGTACAGGAGATACCATTGTGTTCGATTCCTTGACAAGACTTGGAAGAAATATGAATGATACATTAGAAGAATTTAGATATTACGAAAAACATAAAGTAAATTTACAATTTATAAAGGAACCATACATTAACGTCAATTACACTGGAGAAAGTACAAATGATGTTATTCAGAGCGCAATTCAAAAAGCAACACTGACAATATTATCTGCCTTTGCAGAAAAAGAGCGAATTGATATTAAACAACGTCAAGCTGAAGGAATTGCTCTTGCCAGAAAACAAGGTAGACGTTTAGGACGTCCGCCTGTTGAAATAACAGAAGAATTTACGGATGCTTACAAGGAATGGAAATCTGGTTCAATTACAGCAGTAGGAGCCATGAAAAAGTATGGCATCAAACGTTCTTCTTTTTATAAGCTTGCTAAACAGTATGAGGAAAGAATGAAAGAATGAAAGAATGAAAGAATAGAGAGACAAAATTTTAATTTGTTAAGATAGTAATTGAGGTAGCACCAACATTCGTTAAAATGTGGGTGGGCCCCCTTTTAGCAAAACCGGAGTGGAAATGATGAGTATAAATAGTTTTGTGGAATTGATAAAGGACGAATTATTAAAAGAGGTAAGCGTAAGAAGTGAGGATGAATTCGAACCTGTAGTAGTTAAAGATATTCCTAGACTTTGGAAGTGTTTAGGGACAGGTAATTATGCCGCAGTATTTATGCACAAAGAATACAAAGATTGGGTAGTGAAAGTTTACGCGCGAGAAGGAGAAGGAATTGAAAAAGAGTCAGAAGTATACCGAAGAATCGGAAATCATCCTTCTTATTCGAAGCTTATATATAAAGGAGAAAATTTCATAGTATTGAAACGTTTAAAAGAAATTACCTTATACGATGCTATTCATAAGGGGATTAAAATTCCTAAGCAGGTAATCCTTGATATCAATGAAGCTTTAGAGTATGCAAGGGAACAAGGATTAACTCCTTGTGATGTTCACGGGAAAAATGTGATGATGGAAAACGGAAGAGGATATGTAGTCGATGTATCTGATTTCTTAAAAACAAAAGAAGATAGTAAGTGGAGAGACCTAGAAAAGGCATATTTTACATTTTACTTGCCTTTCATTTATAAATTGCCTTTCCCTGTTAAAATACCGTATTTCATGTTAAACATTGTTAGACGTTCATATAGAAAATATAAGAAGCTTAAAAAGAAATTCAAATTGTAAAAGGACCACATACTTATCTTTAGGTTAGATAAGTGAACCGCTAGTAAACAAAAGGACCGTACATTTTAGATATGTCTAATGTGTACGGTCCTAATTTTATAACTTCATGAAGTAATCAGTAAGCTTTTCATTTTCTTTTTCACGCAATTGCTTATTTTCTTCTTCAAGCTCTTTATTCTTTTTCTCTAACTTTTCAATTCTTCTTTTAAGAGAAGCGATGACGGCATTTTGATTGTTCTCGTCCCGTTTAATCCTAGAGTCCACAAATGCTTTTTCTTGTTGATTTCGCAAGAAATTCATGCGTTCTTTGAGCTCTGTATGGTTATACAGTTTGGCTTTACTCACTCCGGCTTCTTCTGACACACTATTGAAGTTAATTGCTTTAGAGCTCTTGGTTAGACGTTTTATAGCTTCCTCAGCTGCTCTTCACGGTCGAAATTTGCTTAGCGTATGTCTTCGTTAAAATGTGGGTGGGACCCCATGCCCATCAAGCTAATATTTTGAATTACCCCCAAACGATAAAATAAGTGTTTTTTGTATTAAAGTTGCAAATGAGTTTTGTTCTGAATTATTTTTCTTTTTTAAGTTGTTAGATGAGAATCATATATCTTAACAGATTGATTTTTTTTATTATAAAAAGATTCAGATATTTATATAGATACTAATAGGTGATATTATATAAAAAATAAATGCGATGAAGAGAAGAGTAAATAGATTGAATTCTATACAGAGAGCTCCAGTAGCTGAAAAGGAGTAAGGATAATTTATTGAATGAAACCTCTGAGCATCACATCGGAACTTTCTAGAAAAGGGGTGGTGTGGCGGGAGCTCCCGTTATAGAGCTAGGGTATAAGCATTTTTCATAATGCCGTACTTGATAAGGTTAATATGGTGACATATTAACAAACTGGGGTGGTACCACGAAATTTATAATCTCGTCCCCAAGACTTAAGTCTTGGGGGTGGGATTTTTTTTATTGTATAAACGATACTTTGATGAATTCTATGAAATGTAAAGGAGGAGATTTTTATTTTCACTTATAAAATTGATGACAATGTAAAATTAAAGATGTTAGATTTGCAAGACACAGAGAAATTATTCACACTAACTATAAATTCCATGGAGCATTTAAAAAAATGGTTACCATTAATTGCAAATAATAAACAAATTGAAGATACAGAGAACTTTATAAAATCGACAATGAAACAATTTGGTGATAATAACGGATTTCAAGCAGGGATTTGGTATAATGGGGAAATTTCAGGTGTAATAGGGTTTCATAAAATTGATTGGCATAACAGATCTACAAGCATAGGATATTGGTTAGGGAAAGATTTTGAGGGGGCAGGGTTAATGACAAAAGCATGTAGAGCTTTGGTAAATCATGCTATTACTGAGTTGAATTTAAATAGAGTAGAGATTCGAGCAGCTGTAGAAAATCAAAAAAGTAGAGCTATTCCAGAGAGGCTTGGTTTTATTAAGGAAGGTCAAATAAGAAAAGCAGAATGGCTCTATGACCATTACGTTGATCACATTGTTTATGGAATGTTAGCAGAAGATTGGATTGGAAATTAATCCTTTATTCAATAAAACAGAAACTATAATTTCAAATTATTTCTTGAATAGGTATCTATCCCATCTTCAGCAAGACAATATTTTAGTGTTACGTCTTTAAAAACTCAAAAGAAATCCACGATAGTCAAGTGGTTGTGCAAAAAACAACTATAGTACCCTGATAATATGTATTATATAAAATTCATATGGAACTAGTATTAATAAAAGTAAAAAAGGTGAGAGAATGATTCGTACATTTAACTTAGAGGATACTAATTATATAATTAATTCACATTACGAGCTGTACAATAAGGAATATAATTATGATTTATCTTTTAGAGATTTTATTTCAAAAAATATGGAAGGTTTTATAGAAAGGGCTGATAACATAAAAGAAAGAATATGGATTTTAGAAGTTGAAAAAGAACGAAGAGGTTCAATAAGTATAAAAAAGGTTAATGAAAATGTGGCGCAATTAGGGATGTTTCTTGTTGATCCAAATTTAAGAGGAGCTGGGTTTGGAAATCAATTGGTACAAAAGGCAATTCATTTTTGCCAACAGACAAATTATAAGACTATCATACTCTGGACTAACAATGATCTTAAAGCTGCCAGACACATTTATGAAAATAATGGATTTAGATTAATAAAAACTCGAAAACAAACCTTGTCTAATCAAGAACTTCTTGAAGAACTCTGGGAATTATCTATTTAGAGGTTCTGCTTCATTGTTATCAATTTAATTTAAATTTATGTTCATATAATGAGAAAAACGCTATTCTTTTTGTAGTAATATACAAAAACGCCACCCTCTCTGTATATTTCTACAAAAAGAATAACGCTTTCTATGAATTATGGGTATAAATTCATCTTAGGTTGATAGTAATGTGGCGATACCCCAATTTTGAGTTATAACAAATTATTACAGAGTAGAGTGTTTATTTTTATTTTTTACCATATCTAATATATCCCTTATTACACCAACAACAACTTGAGGTTGATCAATATGTATTGCGTGTCCAGCATCTTCAACAACAATATGTTTTTTATTAGTCGACAAGTTAGCAAGCTCTCTCTGGAATTTCATCCAAGTAGCCATAGACTCCACTGTATGAAAAGGCTGCAGTCCCCCTGTTACAACAATGAGTGGAATGTTTCCAAGTGATTTAGAAGTACGAACTTGTTCTAAGCTTTCTTCCACTTCATTAAGAGAACCTTCCAAAATAAATTGATTATAATAAGCCTCCTGAACTTCTTTTGTAAATAAAGAGGGCAATATTCTGTTTTGATTTTCGTGAGTTGAGTCTAAGAGAACAACTCCTACTACTTCCTCTGGATATGTGCTTGCAAATAATCTTGTATTTAATCCTCCAAATGAGTGTCCGACTAATACATAGGGAGGTTTTATACCTGCTTTATTAAGTAATATACGTAGATTTTCGACACTTTGCTGACTATGGCGGGGTCTTTCATTCATTTCACTTTTGCCAATACCAGCTCTATCATAAATAAACATTTTTGAAAACTTTGAAATGTCATCTCTAATTGGATTCCAGCTTTCTAAAGTGGCTCCATATCCAGAATCAAAAACTAGGGTTGGCCCTTCATTATTCCGCCCTAACAATTCATAGTATAATTCAATACCACCTATATCTAATTTTTGTCCTGTTTCATTCCCATTAAATTCACTCATATCCAATCCTCCATTTTTCATTTTGATATACATTTCTATTTATAGAACTGCCCTTTTTATTATCCATTTGAAAATCCTAATTAAATAAGTTCAATTTAATTGAACTTATCGTAACATGGACTGATTTTCTTTTCAATCTAAAGTTTAATATAATTGAACTAGTAGACTGAATTACAAAGGATGTTGAAAATGAATGAGCTAGGAAAACGAATAAATAAATTAAGAGTAGAAAAAGGTATGACCCTTGTAGAGCTAGCTGGTAATAAAATGTCAAAAGGGATGTTAAGCATGATTGAAAATGGGCATTCGAACCCTTCGATGGATAGTTTGAAATTTATCGCGCACCAGTTGGGCTGCGATCCTCAATATTTATTAGGGAGCTCTACATCAGATGAGCTAAAGCACTTATTTAATAAAGTAGAGGAAGCGTTTGAAAAAAATAATGATGAACAGATACTTAATTTGACACAAGACATGTTGGACCAACAGTTTCCCATTTCATTTGAATCTGCTAGGATATTAGAGATTTCTGGAAGGGTAGTTATGAAATCCGAGCAAAAAGGTGGAGAAATGTTGATAGAACGAGCAGTAGCAATCTATGAGCGGCTATCCCTTTACAGCCACTGCGTGGCTGCTAAAGTACATATGGTAGAATGCCGTGCAAAAGAGGATAATTACCATGATGCTCTGATAATGTTACGAAATATAAGAAAAGAGTACCATGAACAAGTAACAGTGATTGATATGGTCGTTGAAATAGAAGCGAATTACGTTGAAATGGTCTTACTCTTCGGGATAGGTGACTATAAATCAGGAAAGAGTAAGCTTAATCAATTAATTGAACTATCTAAGAGGAAAATGGTCTTTTATAAGATGGATAATATTTTCCGAATTGCAGCGTTTCAAGCCCTTCTTCATAACAATGAAAATGATTATGCTTATTTTATCGAGAAGTCAGAACAGTTTGCTGTTTTTAGTGAAAATGATGAATCTCTAGCTTTTACACTGTTACTTCAAGCACATTATCATAATCAAACATCAGAGGATTATGAACAGGCCCTTTATTACTTAGATAGGTTTGCTACCCTAGTAAAGGGGGATCTCGGAAGTGACTATTATTATCTTGAAAAAGGTAAAGTATTATTAGGAAAAGGACATGTAAAAGAAGCACTTGAAACATTTGAGCAATTTAAGATGCCAAATACGACTATTTACCCACTTGAATTATGTATTCTCTACACTGCAGATGCATATAGAGCAAAATGTCTTTTACAACTAGGAAGAATAGAGGAAGCACTTATCTATGCGCAGAGAGCAGCTAGTGAAATAGATTCGCTGCCTCAAACGCCTTATCAAGGTTTTATAAGAAACACCCTAGAGTTAGTGAATAAAACCTATAATATTATTTTAGAAAGAAAAAATGAATAGCTTATAGAGAATAAAGAAAAGAATGTCAAGTTAAGAAAATAGATCATCCTCCAAACGAAAAAAACAGCTGACTTCTCAAAGTAACTAACTGTAGAGAAAGAAAATTTTCATTTTGGGGGTACTTCAAAATTTTAGCTTGATGGGCATGGGGTGGGACCCCATGATAAAATAAAGCATAAAAAATTAGGAATTAGGAGTATATGATGAATAAGCAAACCTGTCCTTGTTGTGGTTATAAAACATTAGAAGAACGTAATAATTAGGAAACATGTCCAATTTGTAAGTGGAATGATGATGAAGTTCAGGCGGTTTTCCATGATATTCGTGGTGCAAATAAAGAAACTTTAAAAGAAGCTCAAATAAATTATAAAGAAATTGGAAGAGCGTCTAAAACCTTTTTCATTCAGAACCCGAACCAACTTCTAATTATGCAAAAGATAAAAATTGGAAGCCAATAGATGAAAAATAATAATTCCTTATTCAACTAATGCATGCATTAGTTGAACAACCTAAGGTTGCTTCGGTAGCCATTTTTTTGTACCAACTGGCAGTTTAGTTTTCAATATGTGAAAAGGGATTTCTAAGTGATTAATTGAATATATATTTATTGTTTACTAATTTTTGGGAGGTTCCTTTATGGGAGATAAGCTTTACTGTATTGCTGTATATCAAGTTCTTAATGAAGAAAGACTAGGAGCTTCGCACGGTTCTATAATAACTTATAGTGATGCTGTGACGGGATCTCCTGTTAGTGAGATAGGGTATTTTTTAATTTATTTATTATAGTAACGTACCCGAAGAGGTTGATATGGTGACATATCAACAAACTGAGGTGGTACCACGAAATTGCAACTCTCGTCCTCAAGAATTATTTCTTTGGGGTGAAAGTTTTTTAATTATATAAGTTTCATTATGTCATAATTTAAAGTTTTCGAGAGGAGAAATTATATGAATCCTATTTTATTAGATGTTCCGTTACAAATAGAAACAGACAGACTAATTCTTCGAGCACCACTTCAAGCTGGTGACGGGAATGTAGTAAACCAAGCTATTAAGGATTCAATTAGTGAGTTAAAGCAATGGTTGCTCTTATACCAGTCAATTCCTACTGTTGAAGAAACGGAAATTATCCTGAGAAATGCCCATATAGATTTTTTGAAAAGAGAAAGCTTTCGCTATCTTATCTATCATAAGGGTACTAATGATTTTATTGGAACTGCTAGCCTTCACGGAATTAATTGGAAGATTTCTAAATGTGAAATTGGATACTGGATTAACACGCAATTTAGTGGCAATGGATATATGACAGAAGCAGTAAGTGAGTTAACAAACCTTGGATTTCAGTTACTCAAATTTAGAAGGATTGAAATACGATGTGAATCTAATAACACTAAAAGTCGTACGATCCCTGAAAAACTAGGTTTTGAGCTTGAAGGGATATTACGTAATGAAGATCTTTCAGCTGACGGTAAAAAACTAACTGATACCTGCATCTATGCAAAGGTAAATTAGATTAAAATTTTAAAATTCGGGGTCTGTGTAGTAATGTAACTTTTTTACGCAACAAGTATTAGCGGACATTCATTTTAAGGGTTATTTCGTATATTAGTGGACATAAAAGGACTATTTTTAGTGATTTGATGTCCGCTAATGATACTTATAGGACATTCTACATGAAATATGCCTTTGATTATTTTCTAAAAATGGTTTATAAGATTAAAAATCGTTCTGTTTTAACGTGAAAAAGAGGCATTTTTACTACTCATAATGTCCGCTAATGCTTATTGCGTGATTTGGTTCCGTTGCTACACAAACCCCATATTTGTAGTTATAATATTAAAAATTAACATTTAATGTAATATAATGAAAAAGTGATGGTTATCACCCTTTTTGTTTCTTCTTATGCCATAGATAAGATCGAGTTCCTGGTCTTATCTTTTTTATTTATATGGGGTAGTGACAGGGTTTCTGTCATAGACCGCAACCTTCCAAAACCCCTGAATAAAATATTAAGATGTCTTATAAAAAAGGGATAGATTAGAGGGGGGCATGAAAAATGTACGAGATAACAGCATTGGATTCCTTACTAATGAAAGCTTTTCAAGAAAATTAAAAGTACATAATAGAAATCAAAAGAAATGATCCTTGTCCTTGTGGTTCTGGACTAAAGTTCAAACATTGTCATATAGAATCAGATAACCAATGGGAAAAATGTCTCGAATTTTATGATGGTAACTTCTCGTATGAAAACGTAAGTCTAACCCTAGAATTATTGAACACTATCCGTGAAATTTTATCTAAACTAAAATCTCATAATTCTATAGATGAAGAGTTTGGTTTAGAACTCCTGGAAAAATTATATTCAACATATGATCCAGCAATAGAACAATTACAAAAAAACGCTCCTTGTAAAAAGGGGTGTATCGCCTGTTGCTTCCAAGAAGTTAAACTTCAAAAAATAGAAGCTCAAAGAATTAATATACATATGAATAACAAAATCAAAAAAGTTATTAAATATAATTTAAGGGAAACTAAGGCAAGAAGAAAAGTTCCTTCTTCCCTTTGGACTGACAGACAGAGTTCTCTTGCACCTTGTCCTTTTCTTGATATTACAAACGGAGCGTGTTCAATTTATAATATCCGACCATTAAGTTGTAGATCATATTTTGTTGCAAACCATCCGAGTATGTGTAATGAACTATTAGGAAAGGTTAGTTGGTTTAACGACGATAGATATATCCAACTGGCACATTTAATAATAGGTGAAATTAACCAACGTGTATACAACGATAACCAACCTAAACTTTTAAGAGAATTTTATGAAGAACTTTCATTAAAAAAACAACTTAATCATTTTTTTAGACACCTTATGTAACTTTCGATTAAAATCACAAAGTAAATTCTTCAAATCATATAAAATAAGTAAATCGGTTACCAAAAACCATGGTTTTTGGTAACTATAGTTATCCTTAAAGAAGAGAGGGAGAGTCAGCTATGGACTTAATGTACTTACTAACTGACGAGAAAGGTTTAGGAACTTTCAAAATTACAAACTCTATCTCAGATACTTGGATGGAAACAATTGTAATTGTAGGGGAAAGAAGGTTAATAAAGAAAGACGTTACATATAGATATATTAGAGTTTTATCTGTAGGAGATAGACGTATAAAATCTTATGTAGACAAAGCCTTACCCTTAATTGGTGCGGTAACTACAGCAAATTTCGAAAGAATGGAAGAGGTATAAACCTCTTCTTATATTTATAACAAGATAATAGGTGACTTTATTTCAAATTCACACTTGATGGCTATATGGTGCTACCTCGAATAAAAAGGAACTTCCTTTTTATTCGTATTTTATCATTCAATAGGCCTCACCATACATACCCATCAACTTAAGAATTTTCACTACCCCTAAGTACAAAAAAACGTTATTCTTTCTAAACAATCTAAGAAAAAACACCTATATATAAAACTTAATTAATTGGTATATACTTCTTGAAACCCTTACTTATAGTTCCATTGTATCCATTTTTAGTGAAAAATGTGAACTGATAATAAAGTTGTTTAATTCTTATTGAACTAAAGCACCTGTTTGTTTAAGTGAATAAATTCACATTTATAATTCTTCTCAAATATAATATCAGTTTATATATTCACAATTCTTCTCTAACAGGTTCTTCACTAAATCTCTTAGATAAATTGTAATTTGTTAATCGATGTGCTTGTGTAACCACTGCTCAAATACTTTCAACTGTTCATCAGTATGAAAGTAGTGTTCACCTGCTTCCATGACTTCTAATTCACAACTGTGTTTTTTTGTAAAATAGTTAATAGTTTCAAATTCGCACAGTTCATCCTTGGCTCCATACATAATATATGTATCTGTATTCCATGTATTAATAGGATGTTCTTTTACATAACATAAATAATCCCAATATAACTTTTGACCAATAGGTGTTTCTATAGTCATTTCTTTTTGCAAAAGCTCTGGTGTTACATTAAACCATTTCATCATATTTTCGATAATTCGTTCCATATTAAATACCGGTGATAAAAATAATGCCTTTTTTAGCACATCGTTTTGATAAGCTAAAAGGCTAAAATAAGCTCCCATACTACATGCAAACACGCTTACTTCTTTCCAATGTTCTTTTACGTAATTCATAATTATAGATAATTCACTAACACAAAACTGTACTTTACAAGGAGTATTATCATTTTGTCTTTCTCCATGCTCAGGTAAATCAAAGCTTAATACTTGATAACCTTTTTGATTGGCTTCTTCAGCTAATATTTGAATCACTGCATCTTCTTTATTTGACATATTTCCATGTACTGCAATAAAAATTTTTTCACTCTTTTCTCCCCATAAAACTGCGGGAATATTACTAATTTTAAAATTGTCTTTAAGCATATTTCCTCCATAGAATAAGACGTATGGGATTTGCAAAAAATCACATGCATTTTATATTCTTCTACTTAGTTTAAATAAATCAAACTATTCATAACTTACCACAAATTAATTAAAATATCTCTCTATATCTGTATAACATAGTCTACTTTATATTTTAAACCTTTCTTTTGTCCACCTCTTCAGAAACATACAAATTCTCTTATTTTGATTCCTTATTGAGCTAACCTGCACCGTTAGTGGAAGAAGGATTTTTAAACAACTATATTATTTTTTAAATGACTTTATTGTAAATTAAACAACTTTATTATCTCTGCACAAAAAATTTATGTGCTTTTATTCTAGTTGCACTACTTAATAAGATAATTCTTGTGGATCCCCTTGCAATTGATATCTGTTCTACATGTTTCAATAACTTTTCACCTATTCCATTACCTCGAAAATCTTCATTTACAATCACATACTCTAGAACGGTATATGGTCTAAATTGATATCCAGGATCAAGGCAAAACGTCATAAATATACTTCCTTTGACGTTTTAAAGTATGATTCGAAATTAAAATTTTGAATATTCGTTTACTTTCGATATCAGTAAGAAAAATGAATCAGATACATGTAATTCCAGATCATAAAATCTATTTTATTTTTTTACTTGAATTTGAGTTTTAATAAATACAAAACAGCACAAATCGCATATTAAAATGACTTGTACTGTTTTATTTATGTATTATTTTTTAGATAAGATATACTTAAGACTTATACAAAATTTAAGACGCAGGTACTAATTTCCACACAACTTCTTCTTTACCTAAATAGGTCATTGTAATAGGACCATTCATTGATAATACAACATCTTCATAATAGAGATATCCACTTTCTGCTTGAAGTGTATATCCTCCTTCTACAGAAGTTATAGTCCAATAAGTTGCATTTTTCTCTTGCTCATCCAACGATACACTACTTCCCCATGCCGAAAACCAATAAGAAACAGGACGTCCTATGATGAAATTTGTAGGCATCTCAATACGATATTTCTTGTTTTCTTCAGAAAAATGTAATTTCACAGGAGTTCCGGAAGGGTTTTCTACTGTTTTACTATGTGAACTAACTAGTACATGTAATGGAGAATTATGAAGCGGGCGGAAAACTAATCCTCTTGTTGGTAAATCTGCTGGAACTATATAATAGTTTTTACTTGTATCAATCCTGTTTACTATCTCACTTACTGAATCAGATGATACAGATGCATTTGCCTTCTCTATTGGTAAAAATCCTAAAAATATAACAAAAACTAGTAAAGACATTAATCCCCCTTTAATCTTCATATCAACACTCCTTCAAAATATTTTGATTATACAATAATTGTAAATTAAAAATTTATATTTTTCAATATTAAGAAAACTAATTAAGATAAAAAACAACAATAAATAAAATACATTTGAAAGTAAACTTTTAAATATTAGTTTACTTTCATTTTCTCTTAATCATTGACTTCACAATAAATCTCCTAATATCCTCTAAATTAACAACAAAAGTATACATTCAAAGAACTATGAATAAAGGAATTATTGAACATGTCACAATATATTTATTCAAATAGTTTACGTATGATTTTTACCCAACCTAAATAAGAAAATCCTATAAGAATTGACCACAAAAATGCTAAACGGATACTTCTTGGAATTGATATCCACAATTTAAATATTTTCCAAGATAAATCATCTTTTTCGCTTTTTCTCATAATTATCACCCTTGTAAATTTCACTATAATTAGGATTATTTGTTAGTTTAATTGTTCAGTTAATATAATCTCACTTAGTGGTAGTATCCGAAAAAGCTAACTTCTTATCTTTTTTCAGATAGGAAGTTAGCTTTTTCGTTTTGGGATAGTTTATTTTTTAAGGTGATATAGTAATACCTCTTATGTTGAATATTAAAATATTTAGCTTTTATATATCTTAAGTTATACTTAAACTGCAATTAAAAATTCAAACTGAACATCCATAACATAATTTTTAATTATTCATCTAATTTCACAAAACTTTAAAATAAAATATAAAGGATCTAACATCTATGAATAATTTACAAAATCAAAATCTGATTTCATTGAAACAATTTATTTTAGGAGCACTACTAATATTGATATTTGCACCATTTCTTTTTGGGCTATTATTAAAAATAGTATTCTCATTACATTTTACCGAACAATCATTTGATAATAATGACAGTTTAGAAATAACAAAATTTTTTTTATTAACCCTTTCTATACTTTTATTTTCCATTTATTACATTTTCACACGTAAATCTTTTTATAATCTAATATTATCTACGCTTAATATTAAATCACTAAATCGAGGTAAGACATACGTATATATATTGATTGCAAATATATTTGTTGTTTTATCGGGTAAAACAACAGATCTCATCTCGAATGATTCAGCAAATATACAAGCAATATATCTAGGCATAGACACATTGTCCGAACAATCTTTTATCATATACATAATTGCTATATCAACACATGTGTTAATCGGACCTGTTTTAGAAGAAATTCTATATCGTGGAATTATTCTTAGATTTTTAGAAATCAAATATTCTTTTTTTACTGGGTTAATTATATCCAGTTTATTATTTGGTTTAGCTCATAACTATAACTTTGCATTCATTATTTTTGCAACTCTAATGGGTATAATTTATGGTTTACTTTATAAGAAAACTAACTCAATAATCCCAGTAATAATTGGACATATGATTTACAATTTATATACATTTATATAGTCATAATGAAGCAAAAGATGCATTATTTAAAATTATATTTCACAAGACTATAAGGAGTATCGCCAGCATTTGGGAAAAAACCACGCTCGCCAAAAAATACAAAAAACCGTCCATCAGGACGGCTTTACTTTTTACATAATTCTCGTTATTGGAAGTATATTTAAGACCACTATTAATTTAATAAGAGTCTAATATCTCAAGTTTCTTAGCTAATACCCAACCACTTAGACCATAAGATGCACAAATGTTGTAATAAAAATAATTCCCTTTTATTAATGTTTCCTCTAATTCTTTAATATCTTCATAACATATAGGCCAACAATAAGATTTTTTTTGCTCTAATAATTTCTTATTCTCTTTAAAAAAATCTAGAAGTGGATCTTCGTCTATATTAAAAATAATGCTGTTACTTATTTGGGTTTCAAAAAAATGTGCTAGGACACCCGAAAAAACTATATATACATTGTTTCCTGATTCAGTAAGGGTGTGAATACGAATTTCTTCTTTCTCAAGATTAACTTGGTATGAAACAATTGTATTATCGTGAACACTTATCATAACTTCACTCCTTAAATTATAGATATTTGATTTTTGTTTCTTCAATATTATTTTTTCTAATTGTAACATTTAAGAGAACTGATTTATTAAGATTTTTAGATGTATAGGATATTCATATAAGGTTAACATAACGCATCATAATCGGTAGCGAGGATAAGGAGGCTCCCTACTCTCACAAGGAAGCCTCCTTTTTTTGTTCTATGGATCTATGCATTTTTTATACATTCCTATTATGGTGTGGGTTTTCGAGTTCTCGTTTGTTATTAGATTAGCCCAAAAACTGTATAAAATCTTGCATACTCTTAGCGTGGTTTTTTTCCAAAATGCTGACGATATCCCTTTATGTAATTATACATATTAACGAAAAATACACTAAATGAATATTAAATATAGTAAAATATAAATTCTGACACGTTCTATAAATCAGATTCTTTTGAAAGACGTAACATATGAATCATTATAGGGGATGTGGCGTTACTCCGATACTGATCTCAAATCTCTTGTATTTTGTGAACTAACAATCTGGTGTATATAGGCCTCACCATATCAAAAAAAGAAAATTGTACGTTATCAAGACCTAAATCGTAAAAAGTCATAAAAAATAAAGGGCGATACATATTAGTTATGTATAAATGGAAGTAATAGCCATATAAATCCATTTTAATTCTTCGACATACCTACTATGCAGAATACAACATGATCTGCCTTGCTTTCTCATTTGGATATGGTGGGAAAAGTCATGACCGTTTCTATACGCGGCCAGATGCTCCCCTTCAAAATTATATATAGGTATAATTTTTACGTGTATGAAATAAGAGAGGGGGAATAAGTAAATTTAAAAAGTAGCCATAGTAAGAGGAATTTTTATTGTATTAACATAATAAAATGATATAAAGGGCTAGTGAGGAAATCGGCGTTTCGTATGAACGTTAGAACGAATTTAAATGAAAGGAATGATTGATATGAACAAAAGAAAGAATCGTAAATTACCAAAACCAATGAAAGTATTTATGGCATCTGCTGTTTTGACAACGACATTATTTACATCTATGACTGTAAATGGTTTTAACATTCATGCTGAAACTACGCAAACCCAGGTGCAATATGAAGAGAGGACGTTTGAACTTCCAAGTACAGGACATTATATGGGTGAAGCAGCAAGAGAAAGAAGAAGTGAGCAACGAAACTATACGCCAACAGGAATCTATGTAAAACCAAATGAACAAGTCACAATTGAAATATCGGGACTATCAGGATTAGACAAGCTTGGAGCAACTATTGGGACAAATGAATATGATAAAGAGGGGGGAAAAGCATTTCGTCTTTCCCCGGGTTCTAACACCATCTCCTCTCCAAACGGTGGTTTATTAGGGTTTGATAACTGTGAAGGGAAAGGAACCGTTAAGGTCAAAGTAACACAAGGTGGAAGTCCCGTTCCATTTTTTGAATTAGGAAAGCATACGAAAGTAGACTGGATTGCCATGCTGGACAAATATCCAGATGCACCTGCTGTACAATTGAAATCTAAACGAGCAGTACTTACTGTTACTCGCGATAGTGCGAAGAAATATATTACGGATCAAGATCCTGTGCCCCTATTAAAAAAATATGATGAAATGATTCTAGCACAAGATAAAATATCGGGACTATCTGAAACAAGTTCTAATCCGTTACATCGTTCAACTCGCCGTCTTTGGGCTTTTGTAGAAAATCCTAACAACCCACCGGGCATGTACATGTATGCAGGTGGAGATGGAGTCGTATTTACTACTGCTTATGATGCAATTAAAAGTGCTTTAAATGCAAATGAATTTGGATGGGGACAAATGCATGAAGCAGGGCATACAAGGCAACAATACCCTTGGACGTGGGATGGAGTAGTTGAAGTCAATGTTAATATATACTCTTTAGCTGTACAAAAACAATTATTCCCAGCTCAACCAACACGTTTAGAAAAAGAAGGGGATTATGACAGAGCCTTTCAATACTTAAAACAAACAGATAAAGAATATGAAAATATTAATGACCCGTTTGTGAAAGTTGTTATGTTTTGGCAACTTCATTTAGCATATGGGGAAGATTTCTATCCAAATCTTCACAAACTATATCGAGAGTTGCCAAAAGACAAACTTCCAGAAACGAATGAAGATAAAATACAATCCTTTATTTACAATACATCGAAAGTAGCGAAACAAAATTTACTGCCATTTTTCGATCAATGGGGACTGAAAGCATCACAAGAAACAAGAAAAAAAGTAGAAGCTTTGAATTATCCAACATTAACTGCCCCTATATGGGAAGCAACGGATGCGAAACCTGTTAAACCAACCGCTGCGTATGGTCCGAGAAAATAATGAAAGCAAGTGTGTGATCTAGCTAGTAATGCAATCGATGACAATCCAAATACAATTTGGCATAGCCAATAGGGCACATCATATAATTCCTTATAAACAAGGGGGATTACGTAAGTACATAGAGAAATATGGTATAGATGGGGTCACTATATCATTCTGGGAAAATTGTACGCTAAGGACTACAAAACCTTATCATTACAGCTTTCTTTTAAAGGCGATTGAGTGTTAAGAAAGATAAAAAGCTAAGTTTAATTGAACATTGATTTGTTTACATACTTTATGAACATGTTTATAGCTATAAAATGTTGATATTATTGTGTTTTAGCCTCTGTTCATAAACATAAGGTTTTCTGAACAAATATCTCTTAACGTACATAAAGAAACAGTGAGTTTATACTTCACTGTTTTTTCTATTCTTGCTGTTGTTTCACTTCTTTAACTTTTACCCCACTGGGATCAATATTAAAAGTAATTGTTACTTTGTAACTCGGAGGATTATGAGCATTTACATAAGTATGATATTCAACTGTGACAAGAAAATTAAAAGTTCCTTTTGGATATCGCTCAACTTTTATAACTTTTGTCTCTGTTAAACTATATTGATGATATGCTCCAAGTTGCTTTCTAATAACTTGACTTGCATATGGAGCCAATAAAGTATTATAAGAATCATAAAAATCCTTATTACACACATTGGTTGCTTTCCCTTTCAATGGAGATATAAAGAAAAATGTTATTATAATTCCACAAAATATTATGGATAATTTATGTTTTAGCATAAAGTCCTCTCCAACCTATGTTATAGGATAAGAGTTAGGATATGCTGAAAAATAGTAATTATTCATTTTAATTTAACGTACAGGAAACTGCTCAAATGTGTCTAAACGTACAAAATTCCCGAAATGATATGGTGAGGCCATGCCCATCAACTTAAGAATTCAGAATTACCCTAAAACGAAAAAATAAGCTTTTTTGTTACAAGTTAGCACAGAATTTCGTTCTGGGGGTACTATAAAATTTTAGCTTGATGGCTATGTAGTGCTCATCTTAATGTAACGAAAAGGTAATAATAATTACCTATGAAGTCCTTTTGTTACATTGAGTTAAAAAAGATTACATCTTTGTTACAAAAACTATTGATTATATTTAAGAGTCATAATATAATTCTTTTTGTGGAAATAAAAACTAAAATTATACATTATTTGGGGGGTATGGAAAATTAAGAAAGTTATTTTACCAATCTTAATGTCTACTATGTTTATAGTTCCTGCAGTTTCTCATGCAGAAGAAAATGGTATTACGAAAGATCATACATATGCAAGTGAGCAAGTTAAAGAAAAAAGTGGATGGATTCAGGATAAAGGAAAATGGTATTTCTTTAATGAAGATGGGTCTATGGCTAAAGGGTGGAAAAATATAACTGGAACATGGTATTATTTTGAAAATGATGGGGCAATGGTTTCATTTTCCCTAAAGAAAATTAATGGAAAAACGTATTACTTTGATGATAACGGCGCCATGATTACAGGATGGAAACGTTTTGAAGGAATGGATAAAACAAACTGGCACTACTTTAATGAAGATGGCTCCATGGCTACTGATTGGAATTACATCAATGGAACATGGTATTATTTTTCTCAATACGGGTCTATGGCTAAAGGCTGGAAAACTATCGACGGAAATTGGCATTACTTTAACAAAGATGGCTCTATGGCTGGAGCGATGGTTAAAGGCTGGAAAACTATCGACGGAAATTGGTATTACTTTAACGAAGATGGCTACATGGTTAAAGGCTGGAAATCTATCAACATGATTTTGTATTACTTTAACGAAGATGGCTCTATGGCAACAGACTGGGTAAAAGTGAATGGTATATGGTACTACATGAATACAAATGGGGAGATGCAAAAAGATTGGATACAACAAAATGGAAATTGGTACTATTTCCATTCTAATGGCTCTATGGCAACAGACTGGGTAAAAGTGAATGGTACATGGTACTACATGAATGCAAATGGGGAGATGCAAAAAGGTTGGGTACAAGTATTCGGAAAATGGTACTACTTACAATCTAATGGTGCAATGGTAGTAGGAAAACATTTCATTGATGGAAAATGGTATTCATTCAATGATGATGGCGTTATGATGTAACAAAAGGTCTTTTAAACTGAATAAATGAACACCAGATATCTATTTTAAGATATTTCTATAATAAAAAAGACACCTGTGGGGGGTGTCTTTTTTGTGTGTTATCTCTTCTTATTAATCTAGAAAAAATAACTTCTTTAAGAATAATGGGTAGTAAATATTCTCGTTCTGGTGCAAAAACTTTAAAACTTTTGCAAGTAATCTTCTAAACTTGGACATACTGATAGTATTACTCTAGAAAAAGGTGTGTAATCGGTATGAAAAAGGAAAATTTGTTCAAATGGAAGCATTATCAACCTGATATGATTTTATTAACTGTGAGATGGTACCTACGGTACAACCTCAGTTTTCGTGATTTGGTAGAAATGATGGAGGAACGAGGTTTGTCTATTGCTCACACCACCATTATGCGTTGGGTGCATCAATATGGACCTGAATTAGACGAAAGAGTACGACGTCATCTTAAGACGACAAATGATTCCTGGAGAGTCGATGAAACGTATGTGAAAGTAAAAGATCAATGGATGTATTTATATCGCGCAGTAGATTCTGAAGGAAACACCATTGATTTTTATCTAAGTGAATCAAGAGATAAACAAGCAGCCAAGCGCTTTTTCAAGAAAGCCTTGGCTGCTTCTCATATTTGTAAACCTCGTGTTATAACAGTAGACAAGAACCCAGCCTATCCCGTAGCGATTCAAGAGTTAAAAGAAGAGAAACATATGCCTGAAGGCATACAAATAAGGCAAGTTAAATATCTCAATAATATAGTGGAACAGGATCACCGTTTCATTAAGAAACGTGTACGTTCTATGTTAGGATCCAAGTCGTATGAAACAGCCACTTCTATATTGGGCGGCGTTGAAGCCATGCATATGATGAAAAAAGGACAACTTAACCTACAGGCGAAGTCTGCACAAAATGAAGTTGGGTTCATACATAAGTTATTTGGATTTGCATCATAATCTGTCATTGAATAGGCTATGTAGGTTCTATATCTCTATCAAATGGTTTTTGCACCAGAACCAATATTGCTACACATTTATCAACCTGTTTATGCTTCTGTCAAACCTTGAAACGGAACCATTTTTTCTATATGAAACGAGTTTCTTCCTATTTATAATGGTACTTTTCATAATGCTTGAAAATGATAACTTATATAAGGTTTCTGATGGGGACAGGAATCATGGCCACTACCTCTTTTTTTACTCTTTATAGGAGCAGTGAATGAAGTCCTTTCTGATCCTTTGCTATGTGTATGATTTATCAAGTGATTTTTACATATTGTTTAGTATTTGTATATAGTCACTTTTAATATAAGGGATATAAGGGGAGTCTGTAAATGATTTGTAGAAAATTGTAGAAAAACTTTTAAAATTAAAAATGTAAATTCTATCTTGTTTTTTTTATTTTCATTCTTTAATTTATTTAGTAGGAGTGAACAGATGCTCCAATTTTTTAATGGAACAGGCTAAAGGAAATAGAAGATAAAATGGAGT
The DNA here is from genome assembly GCF_026241455.1 of Bacillus sp. DHT2. Classification (NCBI taxonomy): domain Bacteria; kingdom Bacillati; phylum Bacillota; class Bacilli; order Caryophanales; family Bacillaceae; genus Bacillus; species Bacillus sp. DHT2. Next base: position 5,389 of record NZ_JAPHWH010000023.1, on the reverse strand, counting down.
GTAATGTGTGAACATCCGTACACTTTTTCGCTAATTTCCCCCTAAATCTTAAGTAAAGTGAATAAGCGGTTGTTTCATATTACGTGGTTACCACACCAATACAAGTGATACAAAACTCCTTTTCGTTTTTCAAAAGAAATATTTGTGAGTTCTATGTAAATGCCCTTTATATATATCACTAGATTGATAGAGCCTCATCCAAATTATCTTCCTTTCCCCTGTTTTGTTTTCCACCCTGAAATTTTTTATCGTTACTATTCGTAACAATAAAAAATTTCAGGGTGGAATGACAAGTCACGATTTTATGGATGCAGGAGGCTACATACATATGGGTATGATGCGAAAAATTTTGATGCAAGCGATGATGCTTGTAATCATGGTTATGATGAGCGTGGTGTTTAGTAAAGAAGTAGGTGCGGAAACAAAACATATTGATTGGATTGAAAGTGTTCATGTGACGCCAAACGAGGTGCTTTTTGGTAAAGAAATCAACGTTCAAATTCGTGTTGAGGTAAATGAAGAAATCGTAAAACCAAAAAAAGGTGAAGTACTTCAGGTAGAATATAGTCTTCCTTATTTAAATGAAGAGGAAGAAGAACAATACCAAATTATATACTTAAACTATAATGAACAAACCAAAAGATATGAGGCTATTTATAAAAGTGAATTCAATTATGAACAAATCGGTACGTGGGCAATTCATAAGATTTCTCCTTGGTATAAATCATTAGTGGCATATAATTCTAATGTATATGAAGAAATTGAGCTTGCAGATTATGAGAGTTTGGAAGATTTAAGTGATGGTGACATTACATTACAAGCTCCTCCAGTTGGTTGGAATTATATAGAGTTGAATGGGACAAGCCATTGGTATTATGTTGATGCTGAAACATTAGAACTTGCTACTGGTTGGCTGTACGAAGGCGGCAAATGGTATTACTTAGATGAATATACAGGGCAAATGCAAACTGGCTGGATGCTAGTCGATGAAAAGTGGTACTACCTTCAAGATAACGGTGAGATGTTGACCGGTTGGAAACTGATAAATGAGAAATGGTATTACTTAAAAGACAATGGAGAGATGGCATTAGGATGGACAAGGGTAGATGGAAAACGTTATTACTTTAAAGACAACGGTGAAATGGCAATAGGTTGGATAGATGATGGAATAGGTTGGAATTACCTAGAGAATAACGGAGAAGCAAAAACAGGCTGGTTATATGAAAATGGAAAGTGGTATTATCTAGATCAAAATGGATTGATGGCTACTGGCTGGCTAGAAGAAGGAAACAGTTGGTATTATCTAAATCAAAATGGGTCTATGGCTACTGGCAAATTGTTTATTGATAAAAAATGGTATGAATTTGCAGATAATGGAGTCATGATTGCTAGTTAATAAGCCTTACCATGTTGAAAATAAAATTGTAAGTTCAGAGATAAATTAGATATATTTTAACCGGTTTCTTGCATGTTGTGGAACCGGTTATTTGTTTTACTGGTTCTGTTGCAAAGTTTCTTAACAGGGATACCGCCACATCGCCATCAACCTAACGAAATTAAATACCCCCAAAACGAAAATTTTCAATTTCTACAGTTAATGAATTAAAAAGCACTCAACTGTTTTTGGTTTTGAGGGAAAATACATTTCTTAATTTATATGTCGTTAGTTCAATAACAAAAAACTGAATCTATGGGGTGATAGCTTTCAATTTAAGTGAAACTTATCAATCATTTACAGGGAGCAAAGGGCGATAAATAATAGGTGATGAAAGTACTACAGATGTGTTTAATTGTCCGAAAGGAATAAGTCGATCTACTAGGGCTGTTACATCTTTCATAGAGGCTACTGCCACCTTAATAAAATAACTATTTGTTCCTGTCACCCTATGACACTCTAGAATATCAATTTCCTCTTTAATTATCTCCTCAAATCGGTGGCACTCTACTTTTAAGTTTCCTATCTGAATGATTACAAGTGTACTTTTTCCAATTGTTTCATGAGAAATACGTGCTGTAAAACCTTGAATAACTCCATTTTCTTGCAATCGCCGCAATCGTTCATTTACACTAGGGCGACTAAGATTTAATTTTTTCGATAACTGAATAATCGTTATTCGACCATCCTCCTGAAGGAGTTCTAATATTTTTCGATCAATGTTATCCAAACCTATCCTCTCCTTTTCCTAATTGTAAATAATTATATTATTATTTATTCAAATCATAAAGCGCTAACAATTCAAAATATTCAATAGTTTATATAAAATAAGTAAATAACCTTCTATAATGAAATTATATATAAATATTAAGGAGAGGATGGCTTTGGTACAAGCATTGAAGCAAACCATTTCAGTTCCACAAGGCATTGCCTTATATGTCGGAGCTGTTTTAGGATCAGGAATTTTGATATTGCCTGGTATGACAGCGGGTATCGCGGGGGAAAACGCATTAATTTCATGGATCATTATGATACTTCTTAGTATTCCATTAGCCTGTACATTTGCCTTTCTTTCAATCGATTTCCCTAGTTCAGGAGGAATATTGACTTTTGCAAACAAAGCTTTTGGGCATTATGCAGGTGCTCTCACTGGATGGTTTTTTTTCATTGCAGGAAGTGTGGGACAAATCATTGTCTCATTAACAGGTGGGACTTACATAGCTTTTGCATTCAACTTGCCACATTTTGCTGCCTATGTCATTGCAAGTGTATTGCTCATTATTGCGGTTATCGGAAACTATGTGGGATTACAAACAAGTGGGAAAGTTCAATTAGGTTTGGCTGGGCTTACATTTTTGATTTTATTAAGTACATCAGTGTTAGCTTTTCCAGTTATTAACCTTGAGAGCATAACACCTCATATTACAAAAAATAGCCTCATTCCAATCGGTCAATCTGCAATGCTCATTTTTTGGTCATTTTTTGGATGGGAAGCTATCTCCAGCTTAGCACCGGAATTTAAAAACCCAAGAAAACAAAACATTATGCGATCTACATGGGGAGCAATTGTTATAATCGGTGTTTTGTACTTTGGTATTATTTTGGCTGTAATCGGTACGGAATCTTATTCAACAGGAGAACAAACTGTTAATCAGGCTATGAATAATGCAGCACTAGCCCAAGTTGTGGAAAAAGTAACAGGGGTAAATGGTGCTTGGGTAACAGCAATTCTCGCTTTTATTATCTGTTTAGGAACAAACAACGCGTTTGTTGCGAGTATGAGTCGGTTAGGTTATTCTTTATCTCATGAACACCTAGCACCCTCATGGTTGGATCACATTAACAAAAAATATTCAACCCCTAGTCGTGCGGTTTTATTAGTAGGATTGATTGCAGCAATGGGTTTATTGTTAAGTTTTATTTTTGACATTGGATTAGAAAAGTTAGTGTTTATTCCTAACTCATTAGCAATCGCCACTTATGTTGTTGGCACAGCAGCTGGAGTTAAGTTGATTACAAATGTCTTGGGTAAGGTGTTAGCTGTAATAGCTTGTATACTTTGTCTTGCGGCTTATCCTTTCATCGGTTCTTTTATCGCGATTCCAATCATCGTAGCCCTTTCATGTATTGTGTATATCACTTGGAGCGACAAAAGAAGAAATATGGTTCGATAGAATCATATTTCTTATAATTCAATTTTGGAGGTTGGAAAATGAATCATGATGAAAAAATCACGGTAATAAAAGCTAGCTTAAATGAATTAGATTTAGTTACTGGACTTTTTGACAAATATCGAATCTTTTACAAGCAAACATCAAACTTAAAGGAGGGTAAAAGGTTTATTCAGGAAAGAATGAGAAATGATCAGTCCGTTATTTTCTTAGCGGTTGAAAATCAAACAGGCGATGTAAAACCTTTAGGATTTGTTCAACTTTATCCATCTTTTTCGTCGGTCACAATGCAAAAACTTTGGAATTTAAATGATTTATATGTAGAGCACTCAGTGAGACGAAAAGGCGTAGCAAAAGCCTTAATGGAAAAAGCAAAGGAATACGCTTTGGAAACAGGTGCAAAAGGATTAACTCTTGAAACTGCTATTGATAATTACAATGCTCAAGGCTTATACGAGTCTATAGGATATGAAAAGGATGATGAATGTTTTCATTATAATTTCTTTCTTAAATAGGGCGGGAATTTTAAGCTATATTAGGGATATTGATATATGTTCATCAAGTTAAGACAAATTTGTATTCATATAACGGAAAAAACGCTATTCTTTTTGTAGAAATACACAGAAAGGATGGCGTTTTTGTATGAATCTATCAATTTCTGATGAACTACAGTTATTTTCTAAAGAATTACAACGACATATGTCCCCATATGCTTTAGAACAGTTAGCTAGAGAGATAGGATTTGTTCAACGAAAAAGCAAATATTGTGCACAAGATTTAGTAGCTTTATGTGTATGGATGAGTCAAAATGTCGCTACGACTTCTTTAACTCAGTTATACAGCTGTTTAGAAGCATCAACAGAAGTGCTCATCAGTCCCGAGGGACTGAATCAACGATTTAATAAAGCAGCCGTTCAATTTTTACAACACCTATTAGCTGAACTACTAAACCAAAAATTGGCCTCATCTATGCCGATTTCTTCTCCATATACTTCTGTTTTCAAGCGTATTCGTATTTTAGATTCAACCGCATTTCAACTTCCAAATCCCTTTTCATTCATTTATCCGGGGGCAGGCGGATGCAGCCATACAACGGGGGTAAAGATTCAGCTTGAGTATGATCTATTAAGTGGACAGTTCCTACATATTCATACAGGTTCAGGTAAACAACATGATTGAACCTACGGTTCTCTATGTGTCCCAACTGTGAAAGCGAATGATTTATGTATCCGGGATTTAGGGTGTTTTCATTTGAAAGATCTTCAACATATACAAGATAAAAAGGCTTACTATATCTCTCGTATTAAGTCGAATACACGTATTTATCAAAAAAATCCCAATCCTAATTATTTTAAAGATGGAAGAATCAAGAAAAGTACAGAGTATATACAGATAGATATGGAGGATTTAATGAACTCTCTTCAGCCAGGACAAACATGTGAAATATCCAACGCTTATGTAGGAATGAAGGATAAGGTACAAACTCGTGTGATTGTTCATCGACTAACAAAAGAACAACAAAAAAAACGATTACATGATCAAACTGTAAGAGAAAAAAAGAAAGGAGTGAAGTATTCTCCTCGTAGTAAACGACTTAGTGGTATCAATGTATATATGACAAACACTCTTATAGATATTATTCCGATGGAACAGGTGCATGACTGGTATTCTTTGCGTTGGCAAATCGGCGTGTCCAGATAAGGACACATTATCTAGTTGGTGAAAGTCCAATCGGGAGAATAGACTCCACTCCCGTAGCCTGAGAGGCACCATGAAGTGAAAG
>NZ_JAPHWH010000022.1:0-48802 GCF_026241455.1 Bacillus sp. DHT2 | reverse complement strand
AAAGCAATAAATAAATGGGAAAATATGAGCCATGACTCCTCTTTCCGAACAGCTTATGAGGCTCGCGAGAAGCTACTTCTTGATGAACAAGCTAAGCTGGCTCACGCTCGTGAAGAAGGCTTAGAGGAAGGTTTAGAAAAAGGGATTCAAAAAGGACTTCAAAAGGGTATCCAAAAAGGACGAGAAGAAGGCATTGAGCAAGGGAAAGTTCAATTAATATGTGGTATGCATAAGAACGGTATGCCGTTAGAAGACATTGCGAAATTCACTGGTCTAAGTACAGAAGAAATACGAAAACTACTATTATAATACGTACTATTACAAAAGCTTTGCGAATTGTTTCGCAAAGCTTTTTACTATGAATTTTAAAGAAGAAAGACCTTTGTTAATCCAGACATTATCAAAACATGTTTCAGACCAAGATGCTGAAAGTATTACAAATGCATTTTATCTTGATAGAAAACCTCAATCAAAAGAACAAAAAGAACTTGTAGCCAATCACTACAAGTTCTTTTTGAGATAATGTTAATAAGGGACAAACAAACTATTTCAACAGAAACATAGGGGACACTATTTGATGACTGGTTTGACAACTTCATTATATAACAAATATTAACATTTGAAGATTTTAATTTCGAATATTTTGTGAATTAAGAAAACGGGGTTCTGGTACAAAGATAAAATTAAAGAGAATATAGCTCATATATTTCTAACGGAATTCTATTTTATGCTGTAAGCCCAAACAATCGATGGATGAATTCTTTCTGGTTTTGGACAGACTGATTCCGTAAATCAATCTGTTCTTTTTTAATCATATGCATAGCTTCCACTCCTGCAAGAATGGATGTAGCTGTGCCAAAAGACTTGAACCCTAACATAGAACGAACACGTTTCTTAATAAAACGATGATCTTGTTCCACTATGTTATTGAGATATCTAACTTGCCTTAGTTATATGCCTTCAGGCATATCTAATTGAGGTCCGTATTGATGAACCCAGCGCATAATGGTTGTGTGAGCGATAATCCTCTTTCCTCCATCATTTCCACCAGGTTACGAAAGCTCAAATTGTACCGCAGGTACCATCTTACTGTTAATAAGATCAGTTCAGGCTGATAATGTTTCCACTTGAATAGATTTTTCTTTTCCATACTGATCACGTCCTTTTTTAGAATACTAGTATCAGTATGTCCAAGTTTCAGAGGTTAGTTACATAAGTCTTATAGTTTTTGCACCAGAGCCCAAAGTTGTAAAGCAAACCCTAACTTATTATGATCTCTACGATAGCGTTTAATAATTTCGATATCATGTGGAGACAAGGTGTAATAACTTCCTAATTCATACTCACTAATTTGTTCTGAAATGGATACAAACTCTAAGCGTTGATCTAGTGTCAATAATTCTCTTGCACGTTTTGAGGACATATTTTTCTCCTTTCTAAAATGTAAGGAAATACTTTGCCTAATGTAGCTTTGAAATAAAGTTTGATAAATATGAAGTTACAAACCTTTATTTAACAGCAACTACAAAAGCTCTATTTTGAAAAAAGGTTGATTAAAATGGAGTTACTCTTTTTAGCTATATATGAGATTTTTATAAAAAAGTTTGATTAATTTAATGTTTCTTATTCCACTAACAAACTATCTTGAATTTCCATTATTTCCGAAATTAGTTATTCAAGAATATGTCCGATACATAAAGAATGAGCACAATTCTTGTTACAGAATTGCGCCCGAGTGTGGAAGGTACTTTTTTAGGAGGAATTGTTTAACCCCTTAAGCTCATCGAAATCTGCCGGTCTACAAACCCAAATTCTAAATATAATTTCCAATTACATCTCATGAACTGACCTAGGATATCCCATCAGCTAGTTTTCTTTACCTACTTGGTGAAAGTTGCTCTCCAACTGTAATTTTTCAGTGTGAACGAACATATTCGCTGCTGGCATTTGTACTTGATTCCCATGGAATATAGACATTAGTTCAAATCTTACTTGCCTGGAAGTTTCAAAATACTCCTCAGGTTTAACCAAACCTACAATACAAAATTCATACCCAACATATTTAAGATTTGGATTTAAGTCTGTAACACCAATATAGTGAAATGATTCAACAACCTCTTCCTCTATCCTATATAGGCTTTGATCCATTTTTTCATTGCATATAACACATAATTTTTCTAACAATTCCTTTATTCTTGTAGGATCTTCCTGATAACTTACCGTAATCCGTTCAATCACCCGCATCCAGCCTTTATTAAAATTTTGTATCATTCTAATCTCTCCATGCGGGATGGTAAGGAGTTTTCCCGACCATTCACGAATTTGCATAAAGCGAATACTGATTTCCTCAATGGTACCTGAACTTGTTCCGTTAAAAGTAACAAAATCGCCGACCCGAAACTCTTTGTCCGTTAATCTTGCGAACCCTAATATAACATCTTTTAGCATCTGTTGTGCAGCAAAACCGACAACAACTCCGGCAATCCCTGCACCTGCAAGAATACCTTTTATATCTATAAATTGACTAATTAGAAAAAAAACAAGACTGATTAAAATTCCATACCTAAGAATTGATCGAATTACACTTTGAATCGTCTGTTCTACTTCTTCATCAAAAAAGCTTGACTTCCTAAAGAACCAATCAATAATACGGTTTATGACAAAGGAAAAAGTCATGAGGATCAAAGCAAATAGTATAAATCTTAAAAGTAAAAACTCCCTTACATAATTTAAAAATTCCTCAGTAAAGGTTAATAAATTCATCCATCCACTTCCTTAACTATGTTTTTTTGATTTTTATTCCCAGTTCATCTTCAACAATATGACCCTTTAACGAAACAACTTATTGTCACTCAACAGTTCCTTAATCAATTATTCAAATCCAGATGTTCTTTTCCTTTTTACTATAAATATACCCCTTTAGATAATCTAAAGGGGTATAACGGTGCAATTTTTTTATAATTTCAAATCCACACCTAAAGTAGGCTGTAGCTCAATGGATGTTGGATTGAAGTATTTTCTTGTCATGCTGGGGTCTCGTCAACTAAACGCGAATTTCGTACGCTAAGGAATTTCTAAGTTAAAAAACTTGGTTTTACCGTACATTAACAAAGTTCCATAAACGACATTTAATGTTTGTTATGGAACTTTGTTTTTGGTAATGAGTTTTAGAACTGGTTTTTGACCGTATTTCTTTCAGTTTTGTTAGAACTAAATAGAGTTCCTTAAACGGTCGTTTTTGGAACTTTAACACCGGATAAGTAAATTGAAAATTTATATCTTTAATTTTATTTAATCAAAAAAAATTGATTTATTAGTTGCATTATAAAAGAAACTTCACATATACTATTATTAATATCAAAAAAACTTGATGAAAGGAAGTGAATTATAAAGATGCAATCACATCAGTTCCAACAATATGAAAAAAAATTTAAGGCATTAGCTGATCAAAGACGTTTGGAGATTATGTACGAGCTTTGCCAACGAGGGAAAACATGTGTATGTGATTTAACAGAGATATTTGAAATACCTCAATCCAAGCTATCTTATCACCTAAAAATTTTATTAGATGCAGGATTAATTATAAAAGAAACAAAGGGAACATGGAGTTATTATGATTTAAATGATAAAGAAGTAGATAGTTTACTTTCAGAAGAGTTGTGTTGTGTTTTTAGAAAAACTGGAAAAGGTAGCTGTTGCTAGTTTTTCGCATCCTTTATATCAATTTTTTTTGATTTAATAAAGCCAGTAAGGAGGAATTAGTTATGAAATATGTACACGTAGGAATCAATGTTACGAATTTAGAGAAGTCAGTCGAGTTTTATGAAAAAGTATTTGGTGTATCACCAGTTAAAGTGAAAGTCGATTATGCAAAGTTCTTATTAGAAGTTCCAGGACTTAACTTCACGCTCAATGTAAAAGATGAGGTTAAGGGAAATCAGGTGAACCATTTTGGTTTTCAAGTGGAAACAGCTGAGGAAATTACAACTCATAAAGAAAGATTAGAAAAAGAAGGATTCTTTGCCCGTGATGAGATGAATACAACTTGTTGTTATGCAGTACAAGATAAATTTTGGGTAACAGATCCAGATGGTAACGAGTGGGAGTTCTTTTATACAAAAGCAGATAGTGCTGTCCATAAAATTGAAGATACAACATGCTGCACAACTCCTAACGGAGTGGAAAAAAATTCTTGCTGTTAATAGAGAAAGGAAAATAAAATGAAACATCTATCTTTTCTAGATCGATATTTAACACTATGGATTTTTCTTGCAATGGCTGTTGGTATTGGTTTGGGATTTGCATTACCTGGATTAGCAGATGGACTTAATAACCTGCAAGTCGGAACGACTTCTGTTCCACTTGCAATTGGTCTTATTTTAATGATGTATCCACCATTGGCGAAAGTACGATATGAAGAAATGGGCAGAGTTTTTAAAGATGTAAAGGTTTTAATCCTATCTTTAGTACAAAACTGGATTATTGGACCTGTTCTCATGTTTGTACTAGCAATTATTTTTCTTCCTGATAAACCAGAATACATGGTTGGACTCATTATGATTGGTTTAGCTCGTTGTATTGCCATGGTCATTGTATGGAATGATCTTGCAGAAGGTGATACAGAATATGCAGCAGGCCTGGTGGCATTTAACTCTGTATTTCAAATGATTTTCTTCCCTGTATACGCCTATGTGTTTGTAACAGTCATTCCTGAATGGCTCGGTATACAAGGAGCTGTCGTGAGTATCACAATGGCGGAAGTAGCTAAATCAGTGTTTATATACTTAGGTATTCCATTCTTAGCTGGTATGTTAACACGTTTTATATTAGTAAAGTTAAAAGGAAGACAGTGGTATGAAAAAGTCTTTATCCCTAAGATTAGTCCAATTACGCTAATTGCGCTATTATTTACGATTATTATCATGTTCTCTTTAAAAGGAGAAATGATTGTCAGTGTACCATTAGATGTAGTAAGAATAGCTATTCCATTATTAATATACTTCATTGTGATGTTTTTTGTTTCTTTCTTTATTGGGAGAAAAGTCGGTGCTAATTATCAGGTTACAACAACACTTGCATTTACCGCGGGGAGCAATAACTTTGAACTAGCTATTGCAGTGGCAGTTGGGGTATTTGGTATCCATTCTGGTGCAGCATTCGCAGCTGTTATCGGACCACTAGTAGAAGTGCCTGTTATGATTGCACTTGTAAATGTGGCTTTCTGGTTTAGACGTAAATATTTTTAATGGACAATAATAATAAATTTTACAACCAAGGTGGAAAACAACATGGAAAATAAAAAAACAATTTACTTTTTATGCACAGGAAACTCATGTCGAAGCCAAATGGCTGAAGGATGGGGAAAATATTATTTAGGTGATAAATGGAATGTATATTCTGCAGGTATTGAAGCTCATGGGGTCAATCCAAATGCTATCAAAGCTATGAAAGAAGTAGATATCGATATCACAAATCAAACATCAGACATCATTGATTCACATATCTTAAGCAATGCTGATTTAGTAGTAACCCTTTGTAGTCATGCAGATTCTATCTGTCCAGCTACACCACCACATGTTCCTCGTGTTCATTGGGGATTTGATGATCCAGCTGGAAAGGAATGGTCTGAATTTCAACGTGTCCGTGATGAAATTCAATCTCGTATTAAGGAATTTGCTGAAACCGGTAAATAATAATCCTTTAATTATTAAAATCTCGTACTAAAGAAAAAAGCCGATTATTCCTTTAACGTACAGGAAATTGGCTTTTTCTTTATGAAATTTTGCTTAGCGTACGAAATTCGCGTTTTGTTGGTGCTACCCCATACCCATCAACTTAAGAAAAATAAAGGCCCAAAAAAAGAAAAAATGAGCCGAACTCTTATGAATAACTGTGAAAAGGTAAAATTTTTGTTATGGGAGGTTTCTGAAAATCTTAGCTTGATGGGCATGCGGCAGCATCCCTTTTTAGCTGAAGATTTTTATTTCGATTCCTTTCTACCAACCAAAATGGATAGGACGGATAAAAGGATAAGAATACTTGCGCATACAATAGAGTTAATTATATTGCCTGCATTGAACAAGAAGAAAATAAAAATAATTGCCAAGGCAGCTGCAGCAAACAAAGTACTGTAAGGAAATAACCACACGCGAAAATACGGCATTTTAGAATACTGTTTACGCAACTTAAATTGTGCAAGGCAAATGCTAGTCCAAATGAGCAAAACAGTAAAGCCCGGGATAGACATCAAATAGCCAAAGACATGCTCTGGTGTAAGGAAGGCGATAAAAGATCCAATTAATAAACCAGTGCAACTGACAAGAACTCCCCAGACAGGAACACCGCGCTTAGTAAGACGCGAGAATAAAGCCGGAGCCTCGTTATTTTGTGCCAGAGAGTACAAAATGCGAGAAGTAGCATACATTCCTGAATTAGCAGCCGACAGCACAGCGGTCAATAAAATGAAGTTCATAATATGTGCTACACCTTGTAATCCGGTTGCAGAGAAAACCTGCACGAAAGGACTGCCTTGCTTTCCTACTTCGTCCCAAGGGATAAGTCCAGTGATGATGAGAATAGGTAATGTGTAAAATAAAACTACTCGGAACATGACCCCTTTTACTACTTTAGGAAGCGTCTGTTCCACGTTTTTCGTTTCTGTTACAGTTAATCCGATTAATTCTGAGCCTCCAAAAGAAAAGACAACTATTAAGAGTGCTGTGAAAATACTTCCCCATCCTTTTGGAAAGAATCCGCCGTGACTTGTATAGTTTGTGAAATACGCTGCTTCATGATTTGGAATGAAGCCAAATAATAAAGCAAAACCAAGCAAAATAAATAAAACCAGAGTAATAATTTTGACACTTGCAAGCCAAAACTCTATTTCACCGTAAAGTTTGACGCTAATCAAGTTGATAAATAGAAGAAGCACCGTACATGCTAAACTAAGCAGCCATAAGGGAGCGGATGGAATCCAGTATTGTAAAAAGCTACCCCCTGCCAAAACTTCAACAATAATAACTAAAATCCAGTCGATCCAGTAGAGCCAACCAACAACAAAGGCGAAACGAGAATCGAAAGCTTTTTGAATCATCCCTTGAATATTTAAACCCGGATAAGCAATAGCCATTTCCGCTATTGCGCTCATAACAATGAGAAGGAGAAACCCTGCAAATAAATAAGAAAAAACGATACCAGGTCCTGCAGCTGAAATCGTATCTGCACTTCCTTTGAAAATTCCTGTCCCAATCATCCCGCCTATCGCCATAAGTCTAATGTGGCGTGGTTGCAGCTCACGCTTCAGGCTTTGTTGTGCCATGTCTAATCCCCCCTTATAATAAGTAATGAAACAAAGTTAATATCTTTTTCTCGAAAGTGATTGAGGAACATCACTAACTGCTGCATAGTTCTTCTTAGGCGAACTAATATTTAAACTATACAATAATCTTTTTGATTTGGGCATATAATTTTGAAACGTATTTTCGAGAGAATATGGTGTACAAAGAAAAAAATAGTGGCGATTTTTTCATCGCCACTATTTTTTTCTATTTAGAACTATTTTTGAGTATTTGAATGTTTTTATCTCTTTCTCCACCATCGGAAAGTTCCTCTGAAAATTCATGGTCTGCTTTCTTTCCTAACAGGAGTTCAGATGACCGAATTGTGCTGGATGGCAAATTATTATTTGGTGCTGCCTGTTCATTCCATTTTCTCATCAAAATCACCTCTTTTTTATTATCGGATTTTTGTCATGATTTTATCCCGCTATTCGTGGGCAGTAAGACCCCTACCTCAAGATTTGGAGAAAAGCAAAGAAGATAGGTGGGGGATAACTGCCCATAAAAGCCCGATTGGTTCAACTAACCATCAGTGGGGGATGAAGAAAACCCCCACTGATGGAAGTTTCACTTTATTAAAAATCACCGATAAAAAAACGCTGGATTTCGTTTTCTTTAGTGGAGGAAGGATTTTAAAATTTACACACAGAATTATTTTGTTTGAAGAAAAGGGGGAAAAGAATTGAACCATGATTTTTATCGCTCATTATTTCCTATATTAGCTACCCACACACACCTAGCCAGTTGTTCCCAAGGTGCATTAGCAAAGTCTGTTTCAAAAGCTATTGAGGAATATCATAATAGTCTACTTCTGTCAGGGAGTAATTGGAATGAAGCAATAAGTAAAGTGGATGAGACTAGGGTGAAATTTGCTGAACTTATTGGAGCCGAAACAGGTGAGGTTGCTGTATTATGTTCTGTTTCTGATGCTATTTCTGCTATTGCAGCTTCCCTTCCTTATCAGCAAGAGAAAAATAAAATCATATTTACGGATATAGATTTTCCAACTGTCGGTCATATATGGTTTGCACAAGAACAATTTAAGGATAATGTTTCCGTTATTCGTTCTTCCAATGGGGAAATATCTCTGGAACAATATGAAAAAGAAATAACAACTGATACGCTTATTACATGTATTCCCCATGTAAATTATTACAACGGATATAAACAAAACGTTAGAGAGATTGCTGAGATTGCGCATAGAAAAGGCTCGCTTTTATTCGTCGATGCTTACCAATCAGCAGGACATATTCCGATTGATGTGAAAGAGATGGAGATTGATATATTAGCAACGGGAACTCGTAAATACATGTTAGGTATTCCCGGCGTAGCGTTTTTGTATATAAAAAAAGAACTAGCAGAGCAATTGAAACCAAGAGTTACTGGATGGCGTGGACAAGAGCAAGCATCTTCTTTTGACATTTATAATCCTGTTTTTGCAATGGGGGCTCGTCGATTTGAAACAGGTACACCTTCTTTTATAAGTATATATGCGGCTTATGAGGCACTAAAATTGTTACTTGAGGTTGGGATAAGTAATATTGAAACCTATTTAAAAGAGCTAACCCAATTCACCATACATTATGGACAAGAAAAAGGACTGCATCTCATTGGACCACAATCTATTGATAATAGGACGAGTCTGATGTCTTTTCATGTTGAAAATGCATCAAAAGTGGAAGCGATGTTAAGAGATAAAAATATTATTGTTTCTGCAAGAAAAGATGTTATAAGAATTGCCCCTCATTTCTATACCCTTAAAAATGAAATAAAATGTGCAATAGATGAACTTGTAATCTTAAAAAATAGGGGTTAAACAAATATTTACTCCAGCAAGCCTGAATTGCGGACCCACACAATACATAACGATCGGTTCTGGTGCGAAAACTTCAAGATAATTGCACGTAATCTCTAAATCTTGGACATACTGATACTATTACTCTAAAAAAGGTGCGTGATCAGTATGGAAAAGCGAAATTTATTCAAGTGGAAGCATTATCATCATGATATTATTTTGCAAACAGTAAGATGGTACCTACGGTACAACTTGAGCTTTCGTGATTTGGTGGAAATGATGGAGGAACGGGGCTTATCTGTTGCTCATACAACGATTATGCGTTGGGTTCATCAGTATGGTCCTGAATTAGACAAAAGAATCCGTCGTCATCTCAAGCAAACCAATGACTCTTGGAGAGTCGATGAAACATATATCAAAGTAAAAAGTCAATGGGTGTACCTGTATCGTGCTGTCGATTCGAAAGGAAATACCATCGATTTTTACCTAAGCAAAGCAAGAAACCACAAGGCTGCAAAGCGTTTCTTCAAGAAAGCTTTGCAGTCTTTTCATGTTTCACAGCCTCGTGTGATAACCATCGATAAGAATCCCGCCTATCCTGTAGCAATTGAAGAGTTGAAGAATGAAAAAAAGATGCCTGTAGGCATCCAAATAAGGCGAGTGAAATATCTTAATAACATCGTGGAACAAGATCATCGATTTATTAAAAAGCGAGTGCGTTCGATGTTAGGATTCAAATCATTCCGTACAGCCACTTACATACTGAGTGGCATAGAAGCGATGCATATGATGAAAAAGAAGCAACTTCATCAAGGGGGGAAGTCTGCCTAAAATCAAAAAGATTTCATTGATAAATTGTTTGGTATCGCATCATAATCTGTAATTTAGTAGGAAATTCAGGTCCTACTTTTTTTATAATTTATTTTTGCACCAGAACCCTTTTTTTCGAGTTATTCTGAGAAAAAATCCTATACTATTTTTATTAAGAACGAGAATTGAGATAAGTATATAAGATGGTTTGTTTCGGGATAAATAGCGAAATATCTAGAAGTAATTTGTATAAATCTAAGTATATTCAATACGCAATATGCAGGATTGCATGAGAAATATAGTTGCTATTTTCACAACTTGTAACTATAATGGTTACAGGTTGATTATATCCAATCAAACAACTAAAATCATCATGAATGGAGATGTTACATAATGGGTATGAAAAAAATAATTTTAGCTGGGGCTTTAGGTATCGCAACATTATCAGGAACGAATTTACCAGGATTAGAAGCAACAAAAGCGAGTGCTGCTTCTATTGAATCGAATTTCTCGACGTTAGAAGGACGAGTAGTAGAAGTGGATAATGGAGTGATTGTCGTAAAATCTAAGCAATATGAGGAACCTGTTAGTGTTTATATTGATTCACTATCAAATGTGAAAGTAGGAGATGAAGTAAAAGCTACTGGATCTATGATGCGTAATTTTACAGAATATATGGTTGCAACTGCAGTTGAAAATACTTCAAATAAGTTAGGTATGCACATGAAAGAAGATGGCTCACCTGATTATGTGATTGGGGAAGTATCAAAAGTAGCAACGATGGAGGATGAGGTAGAAGGTTCTACTAAATATGTCGTTGTTCAGTATCCATCGGTAAATGGGAAGAAAGCTATTATTGATGTGTACTTAACAAAGGGACAAGTATTTAATACGGGTGAGAAAGTAAAAATTGATATGAAGTATGTAGGTTGGGGCGGAATTTCTATTAACTGGAACACAACGGATCATATCGAAAAAGTTCATGAAGCAAAGAACAACATTGAAAATAATGATGATGTATGGATCTGGTCTTAATAAGGCGAATAAAAGTCGTTATTTGCGATTTATTCCAAACACAAATGTATAAACCGAATGTATGTAAAGTAAGAACAAAATAAATAACGTATCATGCAGTACCCATCTAATTATCATGTGTATGACAATTAGATGGGTACTTTTTTATTTACTCTACAATTAGGACAATCTATGGCCTCGCATATTTGTTTTTTATTTGAAGTTTGTGCGATTCAGTGTTCATATTCATTTTCAAGCGTGAATTGCATGTAAAATCGAAACTTTATCTGCAGTACATAATAAATAATTTTGTTTTACTGTTTTAATTACATGTGGTTTTAGAATAAAGTTGGATGAAAATCCTATATTAAAATAAAAACAGACCACTGTTCGATTTAAATGTTCCACGATATAATGATGAAAGTTTATGCCTAAATAAATATTTATATAAGAAGTGAGGTATTGTATGAAAAACAGAACCACAGACATTATTTTTATTATTATTGGTGCATTTCTTTTCGCGTTAGGTGTGAATTTGTTTGTTATCCCGAACGAGCTTGGTGAAGGAGGAGTAACGGGTATCACGATTATTACCTACTATTTATTTGAGTGGTCACCAGGCTTAGTTAACTTAATTCTAAATGCGATTTTGTTAATAGTTGGCTATAAATTTTTGAATAGGGTAACAACAATTTATACAATCATTGCTGTAGTTACCAACTCGTTATTTCTTCATTTGACAGAAGGTTGGAATATTGCTTCGAATGAAATGCTGGTAAATGCCATTTTTGGAGGAGTATTTATAGGGTGCGGGATTGGTCTAATTATTCGGGTTGGTGGAACAACAGCAGGTACTACCATCTTAGCAAGGATGACACATAAGTACTTAGGCTGGAGCATTAGCTATGGTCTATTGTTCTTCGATTTAATAGTTGCTTTTTCATCTTATTTCATCATTGGTGCAGAAAAGCTGATGCTGACAATTATTATGCTATATGTAGGAACTAAAGTGATGGAATTTGTAATCGAAGGTTTGAATCCCAAAAAGGCCATTACGATTATTTCTGATAAACCGAATGAAATTGCCAAACAGGTGACTACATCAATGGACAGAGGAGTTACCGTATACTCAGGTCATGGCTATTACACTAAAACCCCAAAGGACATTCTTTATATTGTTATTAATAAGCAAGAAGTAATAAAGCTAAAACGGATTGTTCAATCTACTGATCCGAATGCTTTCATCGCCATACACGATGTTCGTGATGTGTTCGGAGAAGGATTTGTAGATATTTCTAAGGCTTAATAAGAGGTTGATTTTAAAGAATTAGAATTTGTTTTTAAAAGGGCAGAAAATGATCAATCTATTTTATAAAAATAAATCCTAATGCTAAAATATGAGAATCTATTTTGATCAATTTTTATTCAAAATAGATTCTTTTTATTTATCGTAAAATGATGGCTTGTTGGGTATTATTTATCAACCTTTATTCCAAAGCTACATTACCACACGATCTGTTGTACCGTATGCTGTTCTAATGCGGAGTACATCTGGTTCTTCAACACCAGCATACGTAGTAGCTATGGTAACCTCAATAATTTCACTTAATGGATTTTGAATCTTAGCTAATTGTCATGAAATAATTAATTCTTCATTTGTTTTTTTGACATCGATACCTAGCATGTTTCCAAGGTCTTTCTGTATTAGTGTCATTAATCTACGATACAAAAGTACCATTTTAATAGAAAAATAAATTACATAAAATGAGGTACCTGGATTCTAGTTATAAAAAATTAAAACTGAACTTTATTAATATAATCATATTCCTCATTGTATTCCCATTGTATTGTGTATCATAGTAAAAATGTTCAATAAAATAGAATGCTTTTTCTTTGTAGAAATACGCACAAGCTAATTTTTGTAGTGGAATGTATATGAACACAAGTAAGTGGCTACTTGTCGAATTAGGCAGTTTGTCTCAAAAATAATTCTGTATATTTACAAACAAATACACATGGTCGTGTAAGGGGATACTTTCTGTCATTGGAAAACCGCTGATATAAAGGTGTTTTCAACCACTTACTTTCAATTAGTTTACATAAGAAATCTTATCGGTAGTTATAACGTGAGTGGAATTCCATATCTCAAAATGTATAGAGATATTATGTTATTGAGATGGAAAAGAGGAAATTGTTCCTTTTTAAATTATGTTTATAAATAACATTATAATGTAGACTTTTCTAGTATGCCTGTTGGATAATCATTTAAATAAGACTTAATATTGTCAGATTAAATTCTCTTTAAGTGCTAGTATTTATTTTGAGTTAAACTTTGTTCATATCTCATAACAAAGAGTATTCTTAGATTTTGAGATATAAGAGAAAAATACTAATTTATCTCCCTCCCCTTCTTTATAAAATTAACAATAATTTTCCATTGTTGGATTAGAGTTAAATTTGGTTATATGTATTAAAAAAGGAACCCACATGGGGTCCCTTTTTTTAACTTCCACTCTTTTTCAAAAGGTGCATATTTGCACTATATTTATTATAGGGTTTAATTCGCATAATATCGATATGATTAATATGTATTTGTAAAAAAATCAACGAATTCAAACTCTTGTTTGCTTATAATTTTGATAAGCTATTATTGGTTTCTTCGTCAATGTGATTGTAATGTTGTAAATAAGCACTATAATAGCTGCAGCAGAAATAAATAAAGTAATCCATTTTAAACCTGCGTCACTAAAAATCTTAGCTACCGGTGCAGCATTATTCAATGTATGATATGGTGCCATCCCTGTAATCACTAAAGACATTCCAATATACAGACATAATGCAATAATTAACGATATGACTACAGCTCTTGGTAAATCACGTTGTGGATTCTTGGCTTCTTCAGCTGCTGTAGTTAACGTATCATACCCAAATACTGCAAAGAATACAAGCGCAGCACCACTCATTACGCCGATAAAACCAAAAGGCATAAAAGGATGCCAATTGGCTGAATCAATGTAGAAACTTCCAACAGCAATTACTACTAAGATAATGCTTAATTTAATAATTACCATTAGAGTATTAAATTTTGATCCCCATTCCATGCCAAAAGTGAGTAATCCAGCAATAGCGAGACTTATTATAGCTGCAATTAAATCTACTCGATGTCCTTCCCCTGTACCTGGAGCCCCTTGAGCCCAAACTGGAATATGAATTCCGATTTGTTGAAGCAATTCTTGCATATATCCAGACCAACCAATAGCAACTACTCCTACTACTAAAATATATTCTAGTAAAAGATCCCAACCAATTAACCATGCTACTCCCTCTCCTAATACAGCATAGCTATAAGTATATGCACTCCCAGAAACGGGGATAAGTCCAGCAAATTCAGCATAGCATAGTGCAGCAGCTGCACTAGCTAGTCCAGCAATAATAAAAGATAAAATAACTGCAGGGCCAGCATGCTCAGATGCGGCTACTCCTGTTAAAACAAAAATTCCAACCCCAATAATTCCTCCTAATCCAATTGCAGTTAATTGCCATAATCCTAACACTCGATTTAGTCCAGTACTTCTAAGGCCCTCCTTTTGCAAATGATCAATAGACTTTTTTCTAATAAAAGCATTCATTTTTTTCCTCCTGAGATGTATAAAAATCAGAAAATAATTATAATTCTAATTATTCTATCGCAATTGTTTATTTTTATTCAATAGTTTTATCAATGAACACTTATGTTAAAAAGAGGGAATGCCTATTTTTTCACTTTAAATTAGTACAATTTCATAGACGTTCCACGGAATTTTCTGACTTTTAATTGCACGTTAAGTAATAGTGGACGAAAAGGTATACTCTATTAGGCAGAATATATAAATTGAATTGTATGGAACACAATTACAAATTCATCATTTGAGATTAAGAATTAGCAAGAGTTCGTCATTGCAATTCCAAGTGTATCCGTTTTGCTTCAAAATACAGAACCTGAATAAACTTTTTCGTATCGATACGAGTAGGTAATGTTGGCTCATTATTCAACTCTGCCATCTTTCTCCTTACAGTTGTAAAGTCAAAAAACCTAGAAGCGTAATTTTCGAACCTCGGGTTTAAAAAATCAGCAAGTCCCAGGGATGCTAAATGGTTTAATGATTGATAAATTGCCCTCCGAATCCGTTGTTTGGAGGCTTCAATCGATCTTTTTAATTCTGCCTCTTCAGCAGATTCTCCAAGTCTATTTTGAGCTAATTTCATAAAAATCTCTTTTAGAGAGGGAAACCCTTGTTCTAACGTTTTATCTTGTTCATATTTATATAAATAATCCAGCATGTCCATTAAATCTTTACTTCCGCTTTCACTAGCTATCCCTAATTCGGATAGAAGAAAATGAATGGAATTTCGAAAATGGTTGGAAGTACTTATATGCTTTTCATTACGGTATTTTTCCTGCGTACTTTGATCACTATCCAATGTAAGTACCATATTGAGCGATTCTTGAATGTTTTTTATCGATTTTTCCAATCGGATACGTTCGATGACTTTCTGAACGACTGTTAATACTTCAATCCGGTTAATCGGCTTAATAATATAGTATTCAACACCAAGCGAATACGCTTCAGCAATCAATTCTTTTGATTCTACTTGAGAAACCATAATGATTTTCCCTTTAAACGACGGTTTTATTTGACGGATTGTTTTTATTCCATCTTGAATCGGCATTAACAAATCGATAAATAAAATGTCTATATTTTTCAAAATTAGCATTCGTTGATCTAACAATGAGCCATCCTCAGCTTCTCCTACAACCTCCCCAAGATCCGCATCCTCGATAATTTGAGCCAACATTGAGCGAACCGCTTTCTCATCATCTACTATATAAAAATACATAGAATCACCCTTTCGCAATGATATGATCAATCCCTAATCTAATTATAAAAATCGATCCTTTTCCTTCGGTTCTGTCCTCAAACGTAACATCACCTTCAAGTTGTTCGACCATTTCTTTTACATACGATAGTCCGATACCTGTTGATGGGTTACCTGCATCATCATATTTAGAAGTAAACCCAGGTTCAAAAATTGACTCTTTATACTTTGAAGAAATACCGGGACCGTTATCTCCTATTCGAAATTCAACGAAATGTTGGTCTTTATTAATGTCAATTGTGATGGTTCCCATATCTTGGATAGCTTCTACAGCGTTTGCAACGACATTGTTTATAATTGATAAAATTGTGTAAATATGATAATGAGGATGCACGCCATCAATCTTATACACAAATTGGATGTCTTTCTCTAGTAACCGGGCGTATTTCTCATTTGCTCGAATAATGATGTTTACTAGTTCGTGTATGGACATAGAATCTGTAAAACTTTCATCAGAAATCAGCTTCGAAAGTCCGGCAAAAATACGTTGGTTATCCTTTTTAACGTCATGGACTTCACCAGCAATTTTTAATGCCTGCTGCCGTAAATTCTCAACCCGAAAGCCCATCCGTTTATTCTCTAAAGAGTCTAAATTTTTATATAAATCATAAGATTTTTTTGTTATATTTTCAGCATCTTGCAACGTTTTTTTTAAATGAACAGCGTCTTCATATAAATTGGAGATGAGCATAAGCATGTGTTCATTTTGTTTTTTTATTTGTCTCTCCCTTGACTGCGCTTCATACAATTTCATCATATTGAAAAAGCTTAGAACTATAAAACTATGGGAAAATGCGGTAATGATTATTTCATTTAATGCCTCTGGCGTGATAGTTGTTTTTAATACGAAATATTGAATCATTAATTCCGCACAGTCTGATAATATTTCAATGACGCAGCCAATAAACCCAATCATCAATGGTTGATGATGAAAGCGTTCGACTTTCGCTAAGTAAAAGAGACAAGAATAAGTAAAATAAAAGAAAAAACTAGGATATTGGATATGGAAAGAAGCTATCCAATCCATATTCTCCTTTGTGATGACGTCCAATAAGATACGAAATGCTACAACCACTATTGCTGTTAAAAAACCCGGAAAAAATGCTGGCATTCGCCGAAATAATAACAAAAAAAAGAAAAATGTAGGTGCACCAAAGCTCATTCGAAATGTCTCATTTAAGGGAAAAGACTTTATTTCACCTACTAAGGGTACTGTAAATACCATCAAAATCAGAATATAGATGTCTTTTTTTACTAAATTACTAAGATTCAAAATAATCACTTCTCACTTTCGCCTAACAGTCAGTATACAAATCTATTAACATTAATACAACACTTACTCTATTATTTATAAAAAACTATAAATACGATATAAGCGAAAATATTGAACATTGTGAGTATTCTTATCATTCTTCTACTTTAAAACAGGAAGATGCTTTGTAATACAAAAATGTTCAGACACATTATATGGTCTGAACATTTTTGTATTCGCTCTGACACCAAAACATCCATGATACTTTTTAGAATATACTTAAATCCCATTCTTGTGCAATATGTTCCAATAACATAACCCCTGGTAAACTATTCCCATATTCATCGATGGCTGGTCCATAAATACCTATACCACATCCATCTTGAAACGGTAGTTCCCTCCTGGACCTTGAGGGGACAAGTGCCATAATCCCTCCGGACACCCCACTTTTAGCTGGCAACCCGATGAAAGCAGCAAATTTTCCAGAAGCATTGTACATACCACAAGTGAGCATTAAGGCTTTGGTTAATCTAGCAACCTCCTTAGGGAGGACTTGTTCTTTACGTATAGGATGATATCCATCATGTGCAAGTATGAGTCCTATTAAGGCTATGTCCTCTGTATTTATTTCTATAGAACATTGTTTCAAGTAAACCTCTAGTGCTTCCTCCACATCCGATTCTAAAAAACCATTCTCCTTTAAATAGTATGCTAAAGCTCTATTTCGATGGGCTGTTTGCCATTCAGATTGAAATACGTTTTCATTAATGGTGGGACGCTTCCCGATCATTTTTTCAATTAATGCGTAAAGAGATTCTAATTTTTCTTGTGCCGATGTTCCTGGTAGAAGCGAAGCTACCGTAATTGCTCCAGCATTAATCATAGGATTAAAAGGCTTTCCCGGTTTATGCAACTCTAAACGAATGATTGAATTGAAGGCATCTCCAGTCGGTTCAACATCAACCCGATCTAATACATAAGATATACCTCGGTTTAAACAAGCGGCTATAAAGCCGATTACTTTTGATATACTTTGCAGAGTGAAAGGTACCTCCCAATCCCCTGACTTTATCATTGTTCCATTTGGCTCTACTATACAAATACCTAATTGCGATAAATTTATCTTTTCCAAAGCGGGAATATAACTGACACTTTGTCCTTTAGCAGCATAGGATCGATAATGCGTTACCCATTGATCTAGATCTAAGTAAGCTTTTTTTTGATTTTCAATCTGAACGTTATACCCCTTTATCATTTAACTATGTTCCTCCGTCCTATTAATTTGGTACAGTATGAATTTTTCTTAATAGAGAATAGAAAATATAGTGCGAAAAAACACTGTCAAGGCTATTCCCTTTTCTAACTGATTGATAGGTAATGTTCTAAAGATATTGCATATTCAAGATTTATGATTTCTATCCCGTAAACTTACTATTTATAAACTATATGAATCTCAAGAATAATTGAACATGGTCAACTCAAAAAAAGTCATCTTTTTCTTACTCTACCAATCTATGTGGCAAAACATATATTCACTTGTTAGACCTATGATGTTTGGGAAATCGTTTTAAAGAGAAATACTATTACTTTTGCTGTTGTTCAGGCCCCTCTTTTCAGCATCTTAATATATTTGTAATATATTAACTCCTTTTACTATCCTGCATCCGTTAGTTATGAAAGAATTTATTTCAAAACTCTTAATTTACGACAATTGTTTTATTGTAATCAATTTTATTTGCCTAGAACCAAGAAAGATATTCAGACATATTACAGCCCGAATATCTTTTTTGTTACATACTTTTCTTTTTTGAAGTTGAAGTATCCTGATAATGCTCCCAACATTCAATATTTTCAAGCCCTTTGATACTTCCTTTATAAAAAGTAGGATCTTTACCAGCCTTTTTCTGTTTCATGTAATCCTGTAACGCAGCAAAGGCTATTTTTGATAGTAAGGTAATAGCAATTAAATTTATAATAACCATAAAGCCCATGAATAAATCCGCTAAATCCCATACAAGCTGGATTTTTGCAACTGAACCGAATACAATCATAGCTAACACACTTATTCGGTATACCATCAACCATAATTTACTTGTGTGTAAGAATCGAATATTTGTTTCTCCGTAATAATAGTTCCCAATTAACGCACCGAATCCAAATAGGAAAACAAAGATAGCAAGACAGCCCGATGCCCAAGGGCCAATATGTTCACTTAATGCTGCTTGTGTAAGTGCAATTCCATTTAGCTCTGGTTGTTTGTATGCATCAGAAAGTAAAATAATAAATGCTGTGCTTGTACAAATAATTAGTGTATCCGTTAATACACCAAATGCTTGAATAAGTCCTTGTTTCACCGGATGGCTTGTTGTTGCCGTTGCAGCAACGTTTGGCGCACTTCCCATACCAGCTTCATTTGAGAATAAACCACGTTTAACTCCATGCATGAGTGCTGCACCGATTGAACCGCCTGCTATTTGTTTAAAGCCAAATGCGTTTTGAACAATAAGAGAAAGAACTTCCGGCATTTTTGTTATGTTGGTAACTACAACAAATAATGCAACTCCAATGTATAAGACTGCTAGAAACATCACCTTGTATTCAGCCATTTTTGCAATACGCTGTACACCACCAAAGATAATCGCAGCGAAAGCAAGTGCCATGATAATCCCTACAGTTAAACGATCTGTACCAAATGAGTTCTCAAAAGCAATTGTAACGGTATTTGATTGTACAGAATTGAATACAAGACCGAAAGTAATCGTAATTAAAATAGAGAATATTACTCCCATCCAACGTTTGTTTAGCCCTTTTTCCATATAATAGGATGGACCGCCGCGGAAACCATCTTTATCTTTTACTTTATATATTTGCGCTAATGTACTTTCAACAAAGCTGGATGCTGAGCTAATAATCGAGATAATCCACATCCAAAATACCGCTCCAGGACCGCCTAGTGCAATCGCAATCGCAATTCCTGTGATATTTCCTGTTCCAACGCGAGCGGCCATACCAATACAAAACGCTTGAAAAGGAGAAATTTGGTCTTTAGAACTATCCTTCCCTTCCATTAACACACGGACCATTTCTTTTAGCATCCGAAACTGTACAAATTTCGATTTAAATGTGAAATAAATTCCGCAAACAACAAGCATAATAATTAACAATTTAGACCATAAAAAATCATTCGTTGACCCGACTAGATCCACCAAAAATTGTTCCATACCATCACCTCATATCAAAATTTTATATCCCCTAATCTATATAAAATCACCTTTATTTTCTGACATAACTAATCTCATTTCCTATACACATGCAACAAAGACAAAAATTTTCTATGAAAATGGTATTTCCTTGTTTATACGAATATCCATAACATGTAACTGTACAGCTGACATCTTGAAGGACCTGACTCTTCTACATATAGATGCTCTAGCTCCTCCCGCAAAATATAGTTTTTATCCAGAAATGTGGCTGCACCATCATGCTTGTTTCGTATGCCGGAGTTTTAAATTGGAATTATATTAATTCTTTTTGTCTCTTTTTATTAGTTGCACAGGGATATAAAATGAATTATCAAAAAATACAAATAATTATACACACTCTCACATTTGTTCTAGAATATAGTTTCTTTAGTTTATAATTAACGCTCCTTAGAAAAGCACTGGACTGCTCCCGTATTCCCTTCTAAATCAACACATAATATCAGTAGATCTCTTTCTCTTCACTTGTCTACAAATTTTTGCTACAGAACCTTCATTTAAATACTTTGTTTACATAAAATATTTTGCAAACTTTACTACATCTCAGGAATCTTTAATTCAATTTTCCTCTATAAATAAAAAAATCATTAATAGATTTTCTTAATATTAGATAAACATATAGAGAAGATCTTTTGCTGTTCATTTATTAAAAGAAGTGTTTGTTGGTGTAAATCAAGGTTGCAAACTCGCCCCTTACATGTTTGTAAATATCCAGTTTTATAGTACTCAATAGTGATTAAGTGATTTTTTGCTAATTTTCTTAAGAACATGGATATATCCCCTTTCTCACTACTAATCTATATAAATAGCCTGTAAGTAAAAGAATATAGGCTAGGTAAAAAATTCAAAAATCATCATTTGAAGCGCTTTCAAACCTAAACTAATAGAAACGTATCTTTAATTTATAATCAAAAGTACAGAATCTGACCAAAAAGTACAGGTTTTTATAAAAAAATTTTAAAAATATTTTAAAATTAATTTTGGTGCAAAAACTTCAAGGTAATCGCGGTTCTGTTGCAAAGTTTGAAAAAAGCATAAACAGGTTGGTAAATGAGGAACAATGTTTAGGAAGTAGCTAGTAATTGTTGAAGTTCATTGTACGTTGAAAAGGCGGAGTCTCTTTGAAGACTTCGCCTTTGTTTATATAGGGCATGAATGGTCTCGGTACCTTTTATCGTACGTGAAGCATGACGAAGATTTTGAAATCCTGCGGATTTGGCAAAACGTCTCTTTACATGCCTATGATCCTGTTCAATAAGATTGTTTAAATGTTTGATTGTACAATGGATTGTAGTTTGATAAAATCCTTGTTTTCTTAATTTGTTAAATGCACAAAGTAATGCCGGCGCTTTATCTGTAGTGAGAACCGTTGGTTCTCCAAAATGTTTTACTAATCTTTTCATGAAAGCATAGGCAGCCTGATGATCCCGTTTTTTACGAAGTTGAATATCCAATGTGTGTCCATCTTTATCAATTGCACGATAGAGGTAACGCTACTCTCCCTTAACTTTGATATAAGTCTCATCCAAATGCCAAGATAATCGTGCAGATTTATTTTTCACTTTCCAAATTTGATAGATGAGATTGCCATATTTATGAACCCATCGCATGATGGTTGTTGGGTGAACTGAAATACCACGTTCTTTCAGGATTTCAGAGACATCGCGATAACTTAAAGAAAAACAGCAGTAGTAGCCGACAGCTACTAAAATAATATCTTTCTTGAATTGTTTTCCTTTAAAATATCTCATGCCTGATTCTCCTAGATCCTGTTTTCTAGAATGTATCTTCATGTAGAAAACTTTGCAACAGAACCCTATTTAATCCCTCTCATTATACAAGCAATGCCGATAACAGAAGGGATAAACAGATGTTTTTTACCACTAATTTTTAGATAATCCTTAAAAAACACAATTATTTTGTGATTGCATGCAATATTCCGAGTTCATCTCGTGATAAAGAACCGGATGAAATTATATATTCTATAACCTTTTGTAAATATTCAATATTAATTTTCGGCCATTGAAAATCAATATTTTCTAATTTCTTTTGTGTCTTGATCGAATCTAATCCCACTACTTTATATCGCTCATCTATTTTTTCTCCTGATACCATGAGCCTTTGAATATCTTCTTGCCTATTTTCATCTTGAGATATTTTTAACATGAGTTGTTGGTACTCAGAATCGCCAAGAACTTCAACAGAATGCCCTATTTGTTTAAACATTTCCACCATATCTTTAAGTTCAAGCTTCTGATGATTATACATATGGAAAATATAATCATGAGCATTATCGATATCTATATTTGAAGTAACTAATCTAATAATTGCATTACTGCAGTAGTCAACGGGTGTGAATTCCACTTTACTTGATAATAAATTATTTGATACAACGCAGTATTGTAACACAAATTTAAGACGGCCCATAAATGCATTGTCTATAATATTAATTTGGTGCTGGCCATCACAATATCTATTAGTAAGATTACCTACTCGATAGATGGCTGCATTGGCCCCTTTGGATATCGCTTTGAACACCTCATGTTCCGCTAAAAATTTACTTTTCACGTAAACATTATCTTCATAATTTTGTTCAATATAAAAATCATTTTCCTGGAATACTTTTTCCTCTTCTCCTAGTGCAAACTGGCCAGACACACTCATTGTAGATATATAATGTAGCTTCTTATCATCGCCTACAAATGTTAGTATCTCTTTTAATGACTTAATATTTGCTCTCTCAAAATCAGCGTAATCTCCAAAGTGTTTTGTTAGAGCGGCTGCATGAATTACAGTCTTAATATTTTTATGAAGGGTTACATATATATCTTCATTTAGACCCAATCTCTTCTCAGCTAAATCTCCATTTACAATAAAAATCCGCTCATTTATTAATGCCTCATACTTAGTAAATTTGTCTTTAAAATAAAACCATAAATTTTTCAACAAACGTACTTGAGCTTCTTCTTCATCTCTTCCACGGACTAAACAGTACACTTTACACTTTGTAGTATCAAGTAATTGTTCTAATAAATGTATACCTAAATATCCTGTAACACCTGTTAACAACACAGCACTACTTTGGTCAAATCTTTGGTGAAATTTTCCTGTTTCTACTCTTTTCTTTGGTGGCTTTAAAAATTGTATCTGCGATTTATTCGATTGTGAATATACGCTAGTTCCATTATCGATTTTTTTCGCTATTTTACTTATTGTTTGTAATTCATAATAATCCTTAACTGTTACATTCCAGCCTTCGGATAATGTTTTCACTAATGTCTCCATAATTTTCATTGAATGCCCACCCAATTCAAAGAAATTATCATGTACACCAATTGTTGATTGGTCAATACCCAATACACTTGACCAAATTGTCACCAATTTTTTCTCCGTCTTATTGCGAGGTCCGATATGCTCTACACTTGCCTGGACTACACTATCCCATTTAGGTAAAGCTTTCGTATCAAATTTACCATTAATCGTCAGTGGTAAAGCATCCATTTTTACAACATGGGCTGGTACCATATAATTTGGAAGTTGCTCTTTTACATGTTCTCTCCATTCTTGCACACTTCCTTCACCTACGACATAAGCAACTAATCGTTTATCTCCATGTTCATTTTCTTGAGCCACTACAACGACCTCTTTAATCATAGGGTGTTGGCCTAATACGGTTTCAATTTCTCCTAATTCAATTCGGAAACCTCTAATTTTAACTTGGTTATCAATTCGACCAATATACTCCAAATTTCCATCTGGTAAATATTTAACGGAATCACCAGTTCGATATAACTTGGCATTAGAATCTCCATTGAATGGGTGCGGAATAAAGGATGCCTCTGTCAATTCAGGACGATTTAAATAGCCACGTGCTAATCCAACTCCTCCAATGCATAGTTCCCCGGCTACACCAATAGGCACAGGTTGCTGATTTTGATCCAATACATACACTTCCACATTAGAAAGCGGGCGTCCAATAGGAGGTTGACTATTTCCTTCATAAATTCCTGCCGTTGCACAAACTGTTGCTTCTGTTGGTCCATAAGCATTGATAAATATACGATTATTTGACCAACGTTTCGCAATTTCTTCACTACAAACTGAACCGCCAGAGACAACTACCTTGAGATGTTCAAATTTGGATTCATCTAAGACATTTAACACCGTCGGTGGTAAAGTAGCATGTGTAATCTTATTATTTTGTAAAAACCTCGTTAACGGTTCCCCAGGCATAACATCTTCTTGGCTACTTACACACAACGTTCCACCCGCCACAAGAGTTGTAAAGATTTCAAATACTGCCGCATCAAATGATAAAGATGCAAATTGGATCACTCTACTGTTTGAATTTAATTGCATTAGATCAATAATGGCATGAACAAGATTACATAGTCCTTTTTGTTCCAGTAACACACCCTTCGGGTTTCCAGTAGATCCCGATGTATAAATTACATAGGCTAAATTTTCTGGAGTTACTTCAATTATTGGATTAGTAATAATCTCCTGTGAAATCATTTCTTGATTTTCATCTAAACAAATACTCTCTATTCCCTCAGGTAACCATCCGTTCACATTTCTTTGCGTTACCATCAGTTTAATATTCGTGTTATCCAAGATGTACTTCAGGCGTTGTTCTGGATAAGTTGGGTCCAGTGGCACATATGCACCGCCTGCTTTCAAGATTCCAAGTAGACCAATAATCATTTCTACAGATCGTTCTACACAAATTCCAACCATCGTCTCAGGTCCTACACCTTTTTTCAGTAAGGAATGAGCCAATTGATTCGCTCTTTCATTTAATTCTCTATAAGTAAGTTGCTGATTCTTATATACTAAAGCTACTGCCTCTGGTGTTTGTGCGACCTGTTGTTCAACCAGTTCTTGAATAACGGATTCTGTCGGGTATTCTACTCTTGTATCATTCCATTCCTTTAGTAATTGTTTTTCTTCATCCACAGGTAATAAGTTAACTTTAGAAATTTCATTGTTTCTAACGGAAAAATATCAGAAGAAAGTTCACCTTTACTAAGTTGAATAAAGTCTTTGTTTGATTCGATTTGCTTTCTTCGTAATTATGTAAAACAAATCCAATAAATTGTTCTAAATAACGAATTAATCTCAAGATTGTATCTTCATGAAAAATATCTTTATTATATTCGAAATTACCACAAATCGTTTTGTCACTTTCTTGTTCAATAAATAAGGTCAAATCAAACTTGGCCGTATTCTTTTCTAAGCTACAAGGAGACAATGTTAGTCCATGTAAATCAAATTTATTTGTAGAATTCCCCAAAAAAATTGCTGCATCTTGCTTACTAGCTTTTCGCAACGCAAATCCAGTTTGAAAGACAGGTGAGTAACTAACGTCACGATTAGATTCTAATTCTTTCAACATCATAGAAAAAGGATAGTCTTGGTGTTTCACACACTCCTTTAATTCATCATTAAGAATATTTAAAAGTTCCTCAAACGAATAACCATCCTTGAAATGAATTCGAATAGGAAGCATATTAACAAAATATCCACAAGCATTACGAAAATTTTTATTTCGTCTACCAAATCTAGGTGTCCCTACTATGACTTCATTTTGTCCTGAATAACGATGTAAAAAAGCAAAGTAAAGGGATAATAAGACTGTATTAAGAGTAAAACCTTTTTTATCACAGAATTTAAGCAAATTCTCACTAGTCTCTCTACTTAGGTGAAAAGGTACTAATCCTCCCTCATATGAAGGAACCGGTGGTCGCTTCTTATCAATCGGCAATTCTAATGCCGGTATCTCACCTTTAAGTTTATTTTTCCAAAATCCCTTCGATTCTTCTCCAATTTCGCTTAACAATAAATTTTCTTGCCAAGAAACGAAATCTGAATATTGAAACAATATGGGTTTTAAGTCGTAATCAGTTCCTTCTTTTAAGTGTTTATATATTGTTCCAAACTCATCTAATATTAAGGATATAGACCAACCGTCAGTAGCAATGTGGTGCCATACTAGAATCAAAATATAATGATCTTCAGCACAGCGAAACAATCTCACTCTAAAAGGTGACTCATTTTCCAATACAAAAGGTTTATATGATTCTTTGCGCAAATCTCTCTTAATAGAAGACAATTCTCTGGTCCCCACATCAATAACTTCAAAATCCAAACCTAGCTCACTATAAACTTTCTGTACAGGATCCTTCTCCATAACAAAAATAGATCGATAAATCTCATGACGTTTGATAATTTCAATAAAAGCTTTTTTTACAAGTGAAACCTCTAATTTTGAATAAACATGCCAAGCAAATGGTTCGTTATATGAGGATTTATCTGGATACAAACAATACTGCAAAAAAAAGTCCCTTTGTCCTTTTGATAAAGGAATAGTTTTAATAAGCTTTTTATTTCCCAATCTATTCACCCCTATTAGATTCCATGCAAAATACAACTATTAACATTTCTACAAAACTCAAGATATTATACTAGGAATTTATTACACATCTAGGCATTCAAAACAACATTTACACTTATTTAAATCCTTTCTACTACTAGTCGACTTTCTTCATCTTTTTTCAATAGAAATAATTTTCCTATTTGAATTGATTTCTTTAATGCTGTGATTAACTAAGGTGCATGAGAAATTGAAGAATGTATTATTGCTAATACTGTAATTTACAAAATAAAAATAGCTTTAGATATTGAAAATCAAATTTTGATTTTTAATATCCGAAAACCTCATTAATTATATATTAATATCTCATAAAAGAATGTCGAAATTTGGAATATATAACAAATCTTGAGATAAATTATAAACCTCATTAAAATTCTGGTTCTGGTGCAAATACTTAGGAAAGATATAAAGAGGCGAAAAGTTTCCTAGTGGAATCTAGTCTTAAGCAGCACTTCCAAATAGTTGATGGATGAACTTCACTTGATTTTGGACAGACTTGTCCAGTAAAACAAGTTGCCCTTTTTTTACCATATGCATAGCTTCTATTCCAGAAATAATGGATGTAGCTGTGCGAAAGGATTTCAATCCTAACATCGAACGAACTCGCTTTTTAATAAAACGATGATCTTGTTCCACTATGTTATTGAGATATTTCACTTGCCTTAGTTGGATGCCTAATGGGGTTCTGGTGCAAAGATAATCAAATTTAAAAAGAGAACGGCAGATCCCGTTAGGAATCCCCTGTTATGCGATGAGGCCGAAGAGATTATTGATAAGTTGTATCTGATTTTGGACAGACTTGTCTCCTTGGAGAGTTTGTCCTTTTCTAATCATATGCATGACTTCGATGCCAGCAAGTGTTTTGCCGGCTGTTTGAAAAGACTGAAATCCAAGCATATACCGAACTCTTTTTTTGATAAATCGATGGTCTTGTTCGCCCATATTGTTTAGATATTTTATTTGCCGTAATTGGAGTCCTAATGGTAAGTCCCTTGCTTTTTGTGATTGTTTCACGGCTTTTGGATAGGCAGGATTTTTATCAACTGTGAGCACACGAGGTTTTGAAGTATGACAAGAAGCTAAGGCCTTTTTGAAAAAGCGTTTAGCTGATTTTGCTTTTCTATTTTTACTTAAATAAAAATCAACAGTGTTTCCTTCGGAATCCACAGCACGATACAAATACATCCATTTTCCTTTCACTTTGATATAGGTTTCATCGACACGCCAGGAATCATTTGTTTTCTTCAAATGACGACGAATACGTTTATCTAGTTCCGATCCATATCGATGAACCCAGCGCATAATCGTTGTATGGGCAATGGATAAACCACGTTCCTCCATCATTTCTACCAAATCGCGATAGCTTAAACTGTACCGGAGGTACCATCTAACTGCTAACAGAATCATCTCTGGCTCAGAATGTTTCCATTTAAAATCCACTGCTTTTATCATCATCATACACGCCCTTTATTTATGAATATTTTCAGTGTACACAACGACAGTGTTTTTTGCACCAGAACCCTCCTTCTTTAATTTACGCATTTAAAAAATTACAGAGGATAGACTTTTACAAAAATACCTTTCATCAAAATGAACTATTTTTTCTGAAATTTCAGAAAAAATATCGTAAAAATGTTGATGATGTGGTAAGATTATAGATGAAAAAGAGTATGAATTCACGTTGTAGCGTGAATTCATAAGAAAGAAGCCAATTTGTATAGAAATTGGCTTCTTCCTTAAGTTCGAATAAAAACAGAATTGTCTTTAAATCTTTATTAGGGGAAAGTTTTAAAGAAGAATTCAGCTTGGTTATAGTTTTACATAATTGTTATATAAAGTAAATTGATATTTTTTGTGCCGAATATTCATAACGTTAATCCAAAGTATATCCATATACAAATAAATAATTGATGAGTTTTATAAAAGTCAGGAAAGAGAAAACTGGTTCTGTTGCAAAGTTTTCTACATATGAAGATACACCCTAGAAAACAGGATCTAGGAGAATCAGGCATGAG
This sequence comes from Bacillus sp. DHT2, assembly GCF_026241455.1. Taxonomy (NCBI): domain Bacteria; kingdom Bacillati; phylum Bacillota; class Bacilli; order Caryophanales; family Bacillaceae; genus Bacillus; species Bacillus sp. DHT2. Next base: position 19,969 of record NZ_JAPHWH010000022.1, on the reverse strand, counting down.
ATATTTTAAAGGAAAACAATTCAAGAAAGATATTATTTTAGTAGCCGCCCTGTACTACTGCCGTTTTTCTTTAAGTTATCGCGATGTCTCTGATATCCTGAAAGAACGTGGTATTTCAGTTCACCCAACAACCATCATGCGTTGTGTTCATGAATATGGAAATTTGATTTATCAAATTTGGAAGAAGAAAAATAAATCAGCACATTTCGTATGGCATTTAGATGAAACCTACATCAAAGTCAAAGGAAAGTGATGTTACCTCTATCGTGCGATTGATCAAGAAGGGTACACCTTGGATATCCAACTTCGTAAAACAAGGGATCATCAAGCCGCCTATATGTTTATGAAAAGGTTAGTGAAAGCTTTTGGCGAACCAACGGTTCTCACAACAGACAAGGCTCCTGCCCTACTTTGTGCGTTCAAAAAACTGAAAAATAACGGTTTTTATGTGCAAACGAAACATTGCGCCGTTAAGCATTTCAATAATCTCATCGAACAGAATCATAGACATATCAAACGACGTTTTTCCAAATCCGCAGGATTTCAAAATCTTCGTCATGCTTCATGTACCTTGAAAGGAATCGAAACCATTCATGCTATATATAAACGAAACTGCAGTTTACAGCCAAACTGCGGTTTTTCAACGTACAAGGAATTACACAAATTATTAGTCACTGCTTAAATGGTTCCTCTCATTTATCAACACCTGTTTATGCTTTTTGAAACTTTGCAACAGAACCCCTGTTTTTCAGTGTGCAATGAATTAAGAGATTTATTTATAGTTGCATAATAAGTACTCCCCAATCGTTTATCTAGTTTGATGTTAATTAACTTTGCAACAGAATTCTAAAAAGTTATATTGATAAAAAATAAGAAAATTATATTTATATTTTGTTCTAAAGGTATTGTTTTATATGGATTTTGCAAATTATTACAATGATTCTTTTAGAGGAAACTAGTCTTTGCTTATAATATTTAGCTTAATATGACCATTTTTTAATGATAATTATCTGTTTTTTATTGATAAAATTCTAAAATATAGTATTATTTTCAAAAAATTGTTATTATTTATTTGAAATAAATTAAATCGACTTAAAGAAATTTGAAGTTTTAAAAAACAAAATTATGAAAATATGTATAATTTTGTTTTTTTGTTTGGTTTTATTATACTTTTCTGATATAACAAAAAACAATTATTTAACAGTTTTCCTTAATTTTCATGAAAAAATATCAAACTGGATGAACTGTAAACTATAACTATACTTGGAGGAAAAGTCATGTATGCAAAAATTATTGAAAATAAGCTCGAATCTTTGAAAGAAAGCGGACAATATCGAGAATTTGTTACAATTAATCGGATGCGTGGCCAATATCCTTTAGCACAATTGAATGGCCAGAAAGATGGGCAACCAGTTGTCGTTTGGTGCAGCAATGACTATCTAGGAATGTCTCAGCACCCAGTAGTTACCGAAGCAATGCATGATGCAATTCGAGCATTTGGTGCTGGTTCAGGCGGATCTCGAAATATAGGTGGTACACATTACCATTACGCTGCACTTGAATCTTCACTTGCGGAATGGCATGGTAAAGAAGCCGCATTAGTTTTCCCTACAGGATATGGCTCGAATGATGCAACATTACAATGTTTACTTCGTCTATTTCCAAATTGCATAGTATTTTCTGACGAACGAAATCACGCTTCAATTATTAATGGTATACGTAGCACTCAAGTCGCACGAGCGATATTTAGACATAATGATGTTGACCATTTGGAAGAGTTACTTGCAGCTCAACCACATGATCGAGCAAAAATTATTGTGTTTGAATCAGTATACTCAATGGATGGCGATATCTCACCGATTCAGAAAATTGCGGATCTTGCAGATAAATATAACGCTTTAACATTTCTTGATGAAGTACATGCAATCGGTATGTACGGTCCTCGCGGAGCAGGAATAGCTGCTGAACTAGGTCTTGTGGATCGATTGGACTTTATTCAAGGAACAATGGCAAAAGGTATTGGAGTAATCGGGGGATACATTGCAGCTTCATCATTACTAATTGACGCTGTTCGTTCTTTTGCATCTGGTTTTATTTTTACAACATCCTTACCACCAGCTGTTGTCGCGGCCTGTCATGCTAGTGTGGAACACTTGAAATCTTCAGATAACGAGCGGAACGCTCTACACCAAAAAACTAGCATGTTAAGAGAAGCACTTGCTCAAGCAAATATTCCGATAATGGACTCAAGTGAAACGCATATTCTCCCTGTACTGATTGGTGATGCAAAAAAATGTAAAGCTGCTGCCCAACGTCTACTTGAACAATATCACGTCTATCTGCAACCTATAAATTCACCAACGGTTCCTATCGGCACAGAACGCTTCCGAGTTAATGTTACACCAAATCACACTGAGGAACAGATAGCACAACTGGCCGTTGCATTAACAGAAGTTTTTAATTATTTCGATATTCCTTTTGCACAGCAGAACGAAGTGTTACACGTATGACAATTTTTATGTACATCTTCTGCTTAATAGTTTGGGGATTGAACTTTATTGCAGTAAAAATACAAGGTACTCCTGTAAGCCTTGAATTGTCATTAACCTATCGCTTGGTAGGGGCTGCACTAATGTTTATTGTCCTCATGTGCGTGGTGCGTCCAAATGGTAGGCCTTCTCGTAAAGATGTTTTTCCCCTTGTTACTTTTGGGGTGTGTAACTTAGCTCTAAGTTACTTGTGTTTATACTACGCGACAATTTGGATTTCTGCTGCACTAGTAACGCTGCTGTTTTCACTGAAGACAGTTCTTACACCAATTGCACTTCGTATATTTCTAGGCGAGCGTCTTCATCCTCGAATTCTAATCGGGGGAATAGTTGGTATTGCAGGTGTTTCTATATTAGTTTATCCATTACTAACACAGGGCTCTAGTACAAGTGATCTAAAAGGAATAGGCCTCGCATTGTTTGGTACTATACTTACAGCTATTGGTGACGCAGCTTCCGCTCGAAATGCACGACGTGGTATTAATGCTGTTTATTCGAATAGTGTTGGCTTTGTTGTGGCTTCGATACTTTTACTTGCTGTTTGTACCTTTCAGGAACAGAACTTTACACTACCAACGTCCGTTTCTTATCTTGGAGCTTTGGCATTTTTAACTGTATTTGCTTCCTTTGGGGCATGGATGTTCTATCTCAAGCTAGTAGAACGAATCGGTGCATCAGTTAGTAGTTATATGGTGGCACTCTTTCCGGCAATAGGTGGAGTTGCCTCTGTTGCGATTGGAGATTCTACACCTACTCTCTATTTACTGTTCGGATGTTTATTTAGTTGCATTGGAGCAGCAATTGCACTAGGATTTCGCTTACCATACAGGAGTCGGAATGTTATGAGAAATGAAAGCCCAGGGAATTAAAAAATTCCCATGGGCTTTATTTATAAAATATAATACTGTTTCCTTATAGTATGAACAGATCTACAGGATTTCTAGTGTAATTGTAAATAAGGCATAACTACCTAACAAATTGCATTCTCTATTTACTGATTTTTTAAATAAACATGATCGCTCACCTTCAATAATGATAAATAAATCAATACATTTTTTTATTAAAAATTATTGTTAAAAATATCAAAAAACTCTTTATATTGAATAGATATCTTAATAAAAGGATGGATCGCTTATTATAATCCGTATTTTCATTACCTTTCAGTTATGAAATATTTTCTTAATACAAAAACATTTTATTAATGCATCCCTACTACTAATATTAAGGAGAAAGGATAATCATGAAATATAAATCAGTATTTGATATTATGGGTCCTATTACTATTGGAACACCTAGTGCTAATGGAGTAGAAGCAACAAAGATAGGACATATTGTTCGTCAACTATTTTTAAAGACTCCAGAAAAAATCGAAATTTCTTTATATGGGGCATTCAAAAAAACTGATTGCACTTTTGGGTCAGACGTAGCACTTGTTGGTGGTATTTTGGGCTTTGAAATGGATGACTCATTATTCTCTAAAGCACTTACAATTGCAACAGAAAGAGGAATTACAGTTAATTGTATAGAAGAGATTGCAAAACCGTCTTATCCCAATACAGTAAAGATTACTTTATACAAAGGTGAAGATAAAATTGAGATGATTGCTTGTTCGGTTGGTTGGGGAAAAATCAAAGTTATTGAGATTAATGGTTTTGATTTGAATTTAAATGAAACAAGATCAGCTCTTCTTATTATGAACAATGATCATTTTGGTACCATTTCGTCTGTAACTTCTATATTAGCAACACGTAAAATTAATATTAATATGATACGTGTATCGCAAAAGGAAAAAGGAAAAATATCTCTATTGGTAATTGAAACTGAGGAACTATTAAATCATGAAGTAATTGAGGAAATTAAAGGATTACCAAAGATTTATCAAACACTAGTCTTAAGTTAGACAGTTCTATCAGCATGTCCAGGTTTTAGAGATTAATTTGAAATCGACAATATTCCTAATTTTACTGTGGATATTTATGATGGAATTAGAATGAATAATTAAATGCATCAAGTAAAATAGCCCTTTGTTATGTTATCTGGAGTAGTTATAAAAAAGGTCCCCTTGGAAGGAGACCTTTTTTGTTGCGTAAACATCTCTTCAATAAAAGTGAATTGTTAACAAAATCCACCTTTTACTAACGGCAAAATAACGATTTGAAAAATGCGATTTATCAGTAAAAGTTACACGATTGTTGAATCCTGGTTCTTATTTGTCACGAAAGCGAACGTCTATGTGACAAGCGAAAATGAAAACTTAGATAAATGAAGGAGTTTTATAAAAAACAAAAAATCCAATTCAATATAGAATTAGGAATAAAAGTAAGTCTGTGGCCTATTTCTACAGGTATCTCGGCTGAACCCCTAATAATTATTAATACAGAATTAAACCTGTATCCATTGAGCATTTCTTCCTCTTGAAACTAACTTTATATGACCAAGCGACTGCAAGGAAGCTAACGTCTTACTAATTGTACTTTCGGCTATGTCTGGATAAGCGTTACGAAGGTCCTCTTTAGTAAAAGGATTTTTGGGGTTAAGTATAAAATTTTAAATTTGCTCAACTTTAGTATGTTTACATACAGAATCCAGAATTGACCGATTCCTAATGTACTCAGGAACCGGTAATATTCGTATATTTACTAAAGAAATAAGATTCCTCCAAGTATTACACTTTTTTTTGAAACTTTGTTGTTCTTTGTTTCGCCCAATTGATACACTTCTTTTCAATTAAATGATACGATAATACAGAACAAAGTATTGTCATTGTAATACATAAGATAAGAAGGAACAGGATAGGTATCTTTGTATACAAAAGTTTAAATAGTACCATCATGATTGGAAAATGACATAAATAGATACTATATGAAATTTCTCCTAAGTATACAAATACACTCTTATTTAAAATAGCTTTTACTTTTAGGTTACTCATAGCCATTATAATCAGTATACTAACACCAATTACGACACCCCAATCTTTTAATAAGAAAGTAGTATCATTACGAGAAAACCCAAAAATCAAAATGGAATATAAATATAGAATAAGCCCTAAAGTAGTAAGAAGTTTTCTTTTTAAGTTTTTCATATTCCTATATAAGTAGATAAGTCTTTCCAGATGCTTAAAAAGTAACATTCCAACCATAAACATAGATGTGAAATGTAGTGTATCGGCATAACCATTATAAAATCCCTCAGCTTTCCCAATATGCAACATATTAAGGAAAATACTAATTAAAGAAAAGCTCATAGCAAATAGTATCGTTTTCTTCCAACTCTGTTTATAAAAAAGAAGGAATAACAAAGGAAACGCAATAGATATACGCATTTCTTGAGCCAATGACCAGATAACCGGATTGTAATTTTCTGTAAAAAAGTTATTAAGAAGCACAAAGTGATTGATAATATCTAATTTTGTTATAGACCCTTGCCACCTATCATAGAACCAATCCCGTAGTCCTGTCACTTCATACGGCGAAAACAAAATAAATAAAGCAAAGGTGATGAATATCCAGAAATAATAAGGGATATAGATTCGTACAAATCGCTTAATTAAATATCCCCAATAATTTGTTTTCGAATGATAAAGTGCCATAGATAACACAAAACCACTGAGTACATAAAAAATGATTACAGCTTCCCCGCCAGCCCATAAAAACCTAAGCGGGGAGAATTTAATTGAATTAGGCAACGATGGTAGCATTAAACAAAAATGTCCAACTACCACTGTAATAGCCGCTAATCCACGTATTGAATCTAATTCTTTTATTCTCTTACTCATAAAATGTTCTCCTTGTATATTGCAGATTTTGCTGTTAATAAAGGCCACTGTACTAGTGTAGTGGGAGAATTGTACATATATACGTATAGGATAGAAGGAACTATTAAAATAAAAAGTGGGGTAAACTTTAAATTTTTATTAAATTTTTGAACTCTCTTCTTTTGGTAATCTTACTTGAAATATTGTTCTTATCACATTACTTTCAGCAGAAATCGTCTCATTATGCTGCTCGACAATATTTTTAGTAATAAATAATCCAAGACCTGTACTGGCTTGTTTCTCTGTTCTTGCTTTATCACCTGTATAAAACATATCAAAAAGATAGGATAAATCTTCTTCTGGAATGCTATCTCCGTAATTAATAGTTTGTACGACAACCTCACGGTTCTATTGCAAAGTTTTAAAAAAATTAAATGACTCCAACAATAAGTTATACATATTATGCGATTGTAAATGACTTGTGTAATTCATCATACGTCGAAAAATCGAAATCTGGGTTCAGATTTCAGTTTCGTTTATATAAAGCGTGAACGGTTTCAATTCCTTTCAAGGTACGTGAAGTATGACGAGGATTTTGAAATCCTGCGGATTTGGCAAAGCGTCGCTTCACGTGTCGATGGTCCTGTTCTATGAGATTATTTAAATGTTTGATTGTACAATGATTTGTATGTTTATAAAAGCCGTTTTCTCTTAATTTTTTAAACGAGCAAAATAACGCTGGTGCCTTGTCTGTTGTTAGAACCGCTGGTTCTCCAAAAGTTTTCAACAATCTTTTCATAAAGGCATATGCAGTCTGATGATCTCGTTGTTTACGAAGTTGAATATCCAGTGTGTGTCCATCTTTATCAATTGTACGATAGAGATAACCATATTCATGAACCCAGCGCACGATAGTTGTGGGATGAACCGACACACCACGTTCCTTAAGGATCTCAGATACATCTCGATAACTTAAAGAAAAACGACAGTAATAGTCAACGGCTACCAAAATAATGTCTTGTTTGAATTGTTTTCCTTTAAAGTGACCCATGTATCATTCTCCCCTATCATATTTTTTCTAAAGTTTATCGGAGTGTCAAAATCTTTGCAACAGAACAATCAATGCCCTCACTTGAGAGCATTGATTGTAACCTTGGCAGCCTGCGCGATTAGTTCATTATCATAAGTAGCATCTTCCTTATCTCGGCTGGACAGAATTGCGATGATAATGGGTGCTCTATTCGGTGGCCAAACGATGGCAATGTCATTTCGTGTTCCGTAGCTTCCGGCTCCAGATTTATCATCGACTTCCCAATCTTTTGGTACGCCAGAGCGGATGAGTTTGTCTCCTGTAGCGTTTCCACGCATCCAATCCGTAAGGATTTTACGTTTGTCAGTTGGGAGCGCATTTCCGACCGTGAAAGCCTTAAGATCGGTAGCAAGTGTTTTTGCTGTACTTGTATCACGAATGTCTCCCGGAATAGCTTCGTTTAAATCTGTCTCAAAGCGATCAGCCATGGTAACCTTATCACCAATCTGTCTAAGCGCTTTTTCAAATCCTTTAGGTCCGTCTAGTTTCTTGAATAAAAGGTTCCCCGCAGTGTTATCACTGTAACGAATAGCAGCCTCCGCAATTTCCCCAAGAGTCATACCGGTATCCATGTGTTTCTCTGTAATTGGTGAATACTCGACTAGGTCATCTTTTGTATAGGTGATAACTTCATCGAGTTTGTCAATTGAATTTTGCTGTAGCACTGCTCCTGCAGCCAGAGCTTTGTAGGTAGATGCGTAAGCAAACCGTTCATTAGGTCGATAGGTTACTGTCTGATTTGTCCCAGTGTCGATAGCATAGACACCCAGTCGAGCGTCAAACTTTTTCTCGAGTTGCGCGAACTCTCGATGAGTCGCATGATTTGCATGTTTAGTTTTCTCTGCTTTTTCTTTTGCTTTCACCTGCAATGGTTCCCCTGTAAAAAGTTTTACACTTGCAAGACTTAAACTTAGTATTCCAACACACATTCCTATTTTTATCATCCTCGTACTTTTCAAAATAATCAATCCTTTCATCTTTTGTAATATAGAAAATGGATGTCAAATTGGATACAATGTATCTAATTTAAGTACCAGTTTTTAAAAGTACACTTAATAGACAATTCGAGTCATGATTTTGTTCCATAATTTATAAAAAATAATTAACTTTAAGATAAAACAGAGGTTTCTGTTGCAAAGTTTGAAAAAAGCACAAACAGGTTGGTAAATGAGGAGAAATGTTTAAGAAGTAGCTAGTAATTGTTGAAGTTCATTGTACGTTGAAAAGGCGGAGTCTCCTTGAAGACTTCGCCTTTGTTTATATAGAGCATGAATGGTTTCAATACCTTTTATCGTACGTGAAGCATGACGAAAATTTTGAAATCCTGCGGATTTAGCAAAACGTCTCTTTACATGCCTATGATCCTGTTCAATAAGATTGTTTAAATGCTTGATTGTACAATGGATTATAGTTTGATAAAATCCTTGTTTTCTTAATTTGTTAAATACGCAAAGTAATGCCGGCGCTTTGAAATGGACTATATGAAAATCCAAATTGAAGTATTGATCTACTCTTTAAAAGGTCGATATATAAAACTCGCTGGGTATCCAGATGCTCCTGATGATGAGATAAAAGCGGGAAGGCAAATTATTATTTTCATTGAATTTATAAAACAAATAGCCGGTTAATATTTCTTAAATACGATTGGGTTCAGAGACTAAAATTGTTTTAATGGAATTAATATCTTTTCTTTCATTAGTAGTTGAATCAAACCCCATTAAGTTACCAATAGCTGTATCAAAATTTTCAAGTGCTACTTTTTCCGTAATTAAATTCGATAATTCTGGAAGGTCTATAGCGCAGGATAAAGCCTTTTCCATCATATGATGTGCTTCTCCGGTTCCAATAATTGTAATTCCTTTTGATAGTAATTCAAACGGTTTAACTTTGAACTCATAGGTATCATCAAACCCCATTGGAATAAGCCTTCCACCTTTTTCAATAAGCGGATATGCCCAGTCTAGTTGATTACCTATGGCATCAAAAATTACATCGAACTTTCTTCCTTGATTAATCCGGTAGATTTCTTCTAAGGTGAGTTTTTGCGGATGATATACATATTTGGTTATTTTTCGTGCAGCTTCTGTTCTAAAGGGACCAATTTCTGTGGCAACTGTAATTCTAGAAAGTTTTCGAGCAATCATCTGAACTAATAGTCCAATCGGTCCAGACCCTAAAACTAGAACGGAGTCATCTGGTTTTATATTAGCTTTTTCTATAACGCTAAGGACACATGAAAGAGGTTCAATTAATGTAGCTCTCTCCCATTCCATTGATTCAGGTAATTTGTAAATAAATCTATCTTCTCCAACATAATATTCTCCAAAAGTCCCATGAGAACCGATTCCTAGCTGCCATTCATCGAACTCTTCGCAATAGCATGTTAAACCTTTTCTACAGTAATAACATTTCCCACAAAACTGAGTAGGATCAATTACGACACGATCTCCTACGGTTACATTTCTAACCTCTTCCCCTATTTCCACTACGACTCCAACCGATTCATGTCCCATAACCATATTTGGAGCAGCATACATCTTCCCTTTTAGTACATTCAAATCGGTCCCGCAAATCCCAGTACCATAAATCCTGACTTTTACGTCATTATTTTTTTGTATTTGAGGTTCTTCCACTTCTTTATATTCTAATGTTTTATTTTCAGTCCATACCAATGCCTTCATACTTTTCCTCGCTCCCTTTCCAATTAATTTGTTCCAATAAATTTTGGTGTAATTCTTTGGTAGAAGCTGCTATACATGATTGCTGGTTAATATAACTGAGATCTGTTAAAAGAGTTTCATCTAAAGAATTACCATATGCGTCAGTAATAATAACTCCTGCTTTTTTCGCTAGAAACACACTGGCAGCTATATCATATGGAAAGAGGTGTAAGACTTGACCATTTCCTACTCTTTGAAAATCTGGTAACAAATCTGGATAATCTTTTAGAAGTCTATTCCCGATATCTACATATGCATCCATTTGGCCTGTAATAATTCGTGAAATAGAATAAGATGCACTATTAAATATAAATACGCCACCATTATTTGCTGACTCATCGATTAGATGTCCATAAGATTCAATCATTAAGTTAGTAGGATGACCATTAAACTCAAAACTCCAAAACATATTCTTAATGTCTTTGCCCTGGCTTAAGTTTGGTAATTGGCTATTATAGCCTTCAAATTCTATAGAATCTGAAAAAATATCACTATACATGTAATTACCTGTTTTAAGTTCCATTAGAAACGCATATTCAATATCTTTAATTTTAGAATTGTCTTTGTATTTTGCTAGAGCAATAGAAATACAAGACATTTCAAGTCCTGCAGCTGCAGGACGAGTACCATCAATCGGATCTACAATTAAAATATATTGTGGATTTTCTCCAAAAATCTTAAGACCACCATCTTCAGTATAGAATGCAACAGGTTCTTTCTTATCTGATATATAATCAAGGACCGCATTTTCTGCTGCAGTATCAATATTAAACTGTGCATCTCCACCTGGAGAGTACCCATTAACTATACGGTTTTTCAAAGTTCCCTTTTGATTTTTCACCTTATTATATACGTATTTTCCTAACTCAATAATATAGGTTTTCACTTGATCTCCTCCAATAGATGAGTTAATTTATAACACAGTTCTTCTGCCTCACTTAGAGTAATAGTAAGAGGTGGACGAATTTTAAACACATTTCCGTATCCATATCTAGATGTTCTGATAATTATGCCATGATCCATAGCACGTTTTGCAATATGATTTGTAAGCTCAACATCAGGTTCATTATTATCTTTTACTATTTCAACCCCAATCATTAAACCTACACCTCTTACATCTCCAATAAACTTAAATCTTTCTTTCATTTTTTCTAAACGTGCCATAATATAATTTCCAACCACAGTCACATTTTCCAAAAATCCAGGTCTTTGTAATATATCAATTGTGGTACATGCTGCTGCAGATGCCATTACATTCGATCCATAAGTAAAAGAATGATGGTGACCAGGCATACCCACATACTTCTCTTCAGTAAGGATAGCTGCAACTTGGAATCCAGTTCCACCTAAACCTTTAGCTACTGTCATCATATTAGGTTGTACATCAAAGTAATCAGCAGCAAACATTTTACCTGTTCTACCAAATCCCGTTTGTATCTCATCAAAAATTAATGCAATATCGTGTTCTTCACATAATTTTTTCAACGATTTGAAATATCCCTTAGGTGGAACAATATTTCCTCCATTTCCTGATATCGGCTCAACCATAATAGCTGCAACATTCCCTGTACTTGCATATTCAATAAAATCATTAATTCTCTCGACACACAGCATTCCACAAGAATCAGATTTTTGATTGTAAAAACAACGCAGGCAATAAGGATCTGGGACTTGCAATCCAAAGGAAAATTGAGGTGGGAATGGTTCTCTTCGAAAAGCATTTCCTGAAAGGGCTGACATCATATATGTTTGTCCCAAATGGCTGCGGAATAAAGAAATAACATCACGTTTCCCGGTATTGTATTGTGCCATTTTAATAGCGCCTTCATTCGCCGCTGAGCCACTGCTAACTTTTGGGTGTGCCCTTGTGAGATTGCTAGGAGCAATTTCAACAAGTTTCTCTGCTAATTTATTTACAGGGTCTGTTTGATAAGATGAAGTAACATGAATAAGATTATCCATTTGATTTTTTACTACATCAATCACTTCTTTATTGCTGTATCCTAAATTCAAATTAAATGTAGCTGATGCGCAGTCAAAATATTTATTTCCATCCTGATCGTAAAGGTAGATACCTTCCCCTCTCTCCATAACGACATTGTCTACTTTGTAATACAGACTGTCAGGGTTTGTTAAACTTTTAACTTTACCATTCATTTTTACAACACTCCTATTATTTTAGTAATGTTAAAATTTATGTGTTAGGGGGCCCAACCTAACTAATAATGGATTATGACTGTATTTACTATGCACCACAATTTGAAAATTGTTATTAAATAACAGTCTCATAATATAATGTGAAATATCCGTACTACAAGTTAAATTAAGGTAAATTATGTTGAGAAAATAAAAAATACAAAATTTTTAAAAAAAACATAAAAAAAGGTAGTATAATTAAAAATTGTTAACATTAAAAATTTAAATTTTGAAATTTTAATTTTTTCTATATAATAATATTGGTAATATCTAGATATTAGAGGTTTATTATATGCAATTGATTTAAACAATAAATATATTATTAATAAGGAGGAGAAATAGTTGCTAAAACGTTTACTTTGGATAAGCTTCTTTTCGTACATGTTAATCGCTTTTACCTTAGTTATCATTGGTGCAATGCTACCTGAAATTCTAATTCACTATAAGCAAAATTATAGTAATGGTGGTTTACTCATCTTTGGTCAATTTGTTGGTTTTTTACTTGGTGTACTTAGCATGCCTATTCTAGTTAGAAAACTAGGACGTAAAAATGTAGTTCTCCTGGGTTTAATTATGATTAGTCTTGAGCTTTTTACATTTTTTCTACCAAATTGGTATTTTCTTTTTCCATTAGTCGGATTAGCAGGATATGGAGCTGGATTAGCGGAATCTTGTATTGGCACAATCATTTTAGTTACATTTCAAGAAAAACAAGCCACAGCAATGAGTAAACTAGAAGTTGCGTTTGGATTAGGTGCACTATTCATGCCACTTTTCTCCAGCGTACTTATAGGTAAGGGTATTTGGGAATATGCATTTTTGATATTAGGATTGAGCTCATTTTTAGTTATGCTCGGATGGAAGGTATTGTCTTTTGGTGAAGTCGATGAATTTCTTATAAAGAATACCAATACTAATACATCTGTTAATAAAACAACTGGTTCTTATACTAAAAAGACGTTTTTAATCATTACATTTTCTGCGATATATTTCTTCTGTTATGGTGGAAGCGAAGTATCTATTGTTCATTTTTTGCCTTCAATTTTCATGGAAGAGTGGGAAGTCCCTAATTCTCTTGCAACACTGACTGTAACTGTTTACTGGATGGCAATGGTAATAGGGCGTGCGTTAACAGGTGTTATCTCTGAAAAGCTTACCTATAACACGTTTTTACTTTTAATTAATATTGGAGGCCTAGTTGTACTTATATTGCTAGCCATTAGTGGAAATGTTTGGTTGGGTTTCTTTCTATGCTTCTTTCTGGGGTTATTTATGGCAGCAATGTTTGCGATTGCCTTAATTATCACAAACCTATATTTTCCTGGACAAACAGAAAAGACAACCAGTATATTATTAGCTACCAACGGTCTTGGTGGCTCATTAATTCCAATTATTATAGGACAGAGTATGGATAAGTACCCTGCTCAAATTACTTTTTGGCTATTTGCCTGTATAATGTTAATAATGTTAATATTGATAATTGGAATTCAAATTTTGGGAAATGCTCGTTTATCAGTTATACGAGAACATGATAATAATCATAAAATTTAGATTTAGGGTTCTGATGCAAATATATGAAGAAGAACATGGATAATAGTAGATTTCTAGTGGAATCGTATTTTATACTATAAGTCCAAATACTTGGTGGATGAACTTTTTCTGGTTTTGGACAGACTGATTCTGTAAATCAATCTGTCCCATTTTTTTCTATATAACAAGATGTAAGTAGTCCAATATAAAAAACCATTATGCAAAAGGAAACACCTACGCAGAACCGTAGCTTAGGTGTTTCCTTTTTGTTTATAGAGCATGCTCGGTCAGTCATATTCCTATAAAAATAGTAAAAAACATAAAATCAGACATCTTTTGAAAAATATTAAAGACTATTTCAATAATCACCAAAAAACGGTACATTTTCTATATAAATACATTTTAAGAGGTGATTATATTGAAAAGTTCCTTTAGCTTATTATTGGCTGTTGTGGTGGCATGAACAATGGCATTGGGTGTAAGTGACTCAAATTTACATGCGGATTCTCCTCCCAAAGAAAAATTTCCGTAACAAATAGTATCAAAAAATCTTGGAAAGCAAACAACAGTAAATTTTGAGAGCTATATAAAATCACATCCCATTTCATCTAAAATTTCAACTCAATTGTATCTGCTAAGACACATAAATATGGTGATTTTACTTTCTTATATAAACTACTAAATCAGGAGTAATTGTATCCGCTCTGTACGAAAACTACCTAGAAATACAACTTATATATATCATTTGTAAAATGGAATTGAGCAAAGATGAAAAGTACATCAAAGTTGATGTATTAGTAAAGTAAATTTCATAGAATTATAGGATTGTTTCTGTACTTTACGAAAATTAATTTTTTAAAGGAGCCGAAAAATGAGCCGAAAAAGAAAGATATTCACTTTTATATCCGCATTTGGTATAGGTTTAGCAAGTTATACTAATTGTACTGCTGCAGAGGTTTTAGACAACACTTCATTAAGAAATACTGGAGACATAATAAATACTTCTACTACATCAAACACTCTTCAAGTAGCAGCTGTTGCTAAAGAGATGAAACCCTTTCCACAGCAAGTAAACTACTCTGGTATTATTAAACCGAATCATGTTTCGCAAGAAAGTTTGAATACTTCAGTTAAAAATTATTATAATAATTGGAAAAATAAGTATCTAAAGAATGATCTTTCTTCACTTCCAGGTGGTTACTACGTCAAAGGAGAGATTACAGGAAATGCAGACGGCTTTAAACCGTTAGGAACTTCAGAAGGACAGGGTTATGGTATGATAATCACGGTTTTAATGGCAGGTTATGATTCAAACGCCCAAACTATTTATAATGGCTTATTTAAAACAGCGAGAGCTTTTAAAAGTTCCGAAAATCCCAATTTAATGGGTTGGGTTGTAGCCGATAGTAAAAAAGCTCAAGGGCATTTTGATTCTGCGACAGATGGGGATTTAGACATTGCTTACTCACTTCTTCTTGCTCATAAGCAATGGGGGTCAAATGGCACAATCAACTATTTGAAAGAAGCTCAAAATATGATTACAAAAGGTATTAAGGCTAGTAATGTGACCCAAAATAATAGTTTGAATTTAGGTGATTGGGGTTCAAAGAGTACATTTGATACTAGACCTTCCGATTGGATGATGTCTCATTTAAGAGCTTTCTACGAATTTACAGGAGATAAAACTTGGCTTAATGTTATTGATAATCTCTACAATACTTATTCACAGTTTACAAATAAATACTCGCCAACTACAGGATTGATTTCTGATTTTGTTGTGAAAAATCCACCACAGCCTGCGCCTAAAGACTTTTTAGATGAATCAAAACATACCGATGCATACTACTATAATGCGAGTCGTGTACCACTCCGAATTGTTATGGATTATGCAATGTATGGAGAAAAGAGAAGTAAGGTGATTTCTGATAAGGTCGCTACGTGGATTAAAAATAAAACAAAAGGTAACCCATCTAAAATTGTGGACGGTTATGAACTAAATGGAACAAACATTGGTGATTATCCAACAGCTGTGTTCGTTTCACCATTTATTGCTGCTGGTACAACTAACAGTAATAATCAAGCGTGGGTTAATAACGGATGGGATTGGATGAAGAATAAAAAAGAAAGCTATTTTAGTGACAGTTATAATTTATTGACCATGTTATTCATAACTGGTAATTGGTGGAAACCGACACCCGATGAAAAAAACATACAAAATCCAACAAAGTCAGAAATTCAGTCTGAATATAAGGAATAGAATCCATATGCAGTATTTGAACTACTCCCACTTCTATAATTGGGAGTAGTTCTATGAATACTGAAAACCTGCTTTGGTACAAAAACTCTAAAACTTTTGCAAGTAAATCTCCTAAACTTGGACATACTGATAGTAGGACTCTAGAAAAAGATGTGTGATCAGCATAGAAAAAGGAAAAATTGTTCAAATGGAACCTTTTTATTTTTGATTAAGTAAGTGCAGATTAATTCTATTTCGAATTGCTTCTTTAATAAATTCTTCGATGGAACTGTTTGTTTCTTCTACAATTTTTGTTATAGATTTATACTCGTTACTTGTGAGAGTTACCGGCTTTGTTACGGTATTACTATCTAAATACACACTATTATTAACACGTTGTATCAGTTTTCCTTCTATTATATAGGGTGCTAAACTATCCATCCATTCGGTCTGCATTCCAGATGATAATGATACTAAAGATTGACGAATATCAAAATACCAAAATTCATCTTCTACTGATATTTTTAAGTTTCTCGGAGACACATACTGTAATATGAGATCAATAAATCGAAAAATATCACTTCGTAATTGGTCAGATTTAGGGAAACGGAATTTCACAAATCTTTGATGATGACTTCGCGGTTGATCAGATAAAACATAGGCAGGCTCATATCCTACTTTTATTGCATCCCCTAATGTCATGTCATTCCCAAATTCATCACGAAGTATTATATCTCCACGTTTTGGAATCGAGATAATACGTGCTAACGTATTCCCTTTCATAAACCTTTGTAATAATACTACATTATGCTTTTGTGAGTATGTATAGATCGTATTTTTTCGCTCTATTTGTTGTACTAATTCACGGATGTCATCTTCTTTTACAAATTTTGTTTTACGATTACGATGCTCCTGTATAGTACAAGCTAACTCTCCCTCTTCTACCCATTTTTCGAGTTGATACATACTGATATGATACTCTTTGCTTGCTTGATATAAAGTAATTCCTTCTACCTCAAGTTCTTCTTTTAATTTCTCTACCTCTTCCCTGTTAAATAAAAAACTTCCATCTAAACGCCATGTATCCTTATTAATTGGATTTAGTTGTCCCTGTTTCATTAAATTATTAAATGTGAAGTGACTAATATCTAAGTACTCTTTTACCTCATTCGTGGTCATATTTATTTCATATGTACTAAGCATTTACGTTCCCCCTAAGATTCCATTTATATATATAAGAAATAATATTATTATGTAAATTATAATTTATAAAATAGATAATTTAAATTTATTATAACATAAATAAAAAGTAAACTATTTAAATTAGTATCTAATAACGGGGTATAATTTATAATTAAATTCATTTTTATTATAGTATAAAACGAATAAATAAGAATAAATAAAAGTAAACACATAATAACTATAGAAAATGTGCAATTTTCTATGGTTATTATGTGTTTACTAATAAATTAATTTAAATTTATTTACACAACTAGTTTCACATGTATATAGGTTATAATAGTAATAGAATGTAATTCCGTTAGGAGTTGATGTATGATGAAATTTGAAATAAATCCATTACATAATGATAATTCTTTAAAAATTGTTGGAAAACAAAAACATGACTTCGCAAATATAATTGCAATTTGGAATGAAGATATTCTCAAAAAAGCGGAGCACAGAAAAGAAAACAATGAACGAGAAGATAAACAAACGTATGATTGTTTTTCTGATGAGGAGATACTGTACTACTATTTAAACCGACAAACTCATTTTGATAAGGAAAAACGGATAAAGGATAATTCACGTGTTTTATATGCACGTGATCTAAGTCAATTCTATTTTTTTATTAAACAAAGCAAAGAGTTTCTGCAGCAAGATGTAAAAGATTACGAAGATGGTCGTGTATGGAGGAATCTACGAAAACGTCATATCCGTAACTATCAGAGGTGGTTGTCAGAAGAGGCAGTTTCCTATCAATCCAAGGAGAAATACAAACCATCCACAATCAGTAGAAAGCTAGGTGTAATTCGTTCCTATTTAAAATGGCTATATGGAATCGGATATATTCAGGAGCCACTACATGTAGAAGTATTAAGTACCACAGTAGGCAAGCATCATAAACCAAAGAGGGATTTATCCTATGACGAAGTAAAGCAGTTACTTCGCTATTATCAGGATAACGAGATTAATTATGCTTTATTATCTATTCTTGCGACAACGGGGTTACGTGTCGCGGAAGTTGCTCATGCGAAGTGGGAAAACCTTGAATTTGATTCAATACGTGATCGGTATTACTTGACTGTAGATACAAAGGGTAATGGTGAAAGAATTGTTTCTATTAATAAGGAGATTTTTCATCGTATTGTTGCTTTTCGTATACGCCGACGACTTCCTATTAATATAGGTAATAAAAATGGTGGTACCATCTTTCAAACTAAAAATCATACAGCATATCGAGAAAATTATTTATCTCAGTACATTACAAAGATTATTAAGGATACGGAGCTATCGTTTACGAAAGATATTAGAATAACGCCTCACTTCTTTAGACACTTTTATGTACAGTACTTGTACGATTACAAAGAGTTACCACCACATCTTATCGCAGCCGCAGTAGGTCATAAAGATGATAGAACGACAAAAGAAAATTATTTAAAGCAACGTTTAATTAAGGATAAGGATGCGGGGAATTTAATTGGTGAAGATGAATTTTAATATGTAATTAATACATATTAAATTCAAAACAATTAAAGGTGAAACTGATATTGGTTTCACCTTTAATTGTTTTAAATATTTATACTGCATAGACTTCAATTTTTGTAGGATTAGAAAAGCGACGTTCTAATTCCTTTTTGATTTTTTCAATAGCAAAGAAAGCAGAAGATGCATATACAGTGATTCCTTTTTTTATAAAAGTATTACCCGTTATTAAAATGTATCTTATTGAATATGATGAAATCACACTCTCACCCTTTCACATATCTATTATATTTAATATATATGCTGACAGATGTGGATATATTCTCAAAAGATATAAGGGAAGTAGACAAGTGGTATGAAAGTTTTTTTTTACACCAAAACTAAAGAGCCGCTTCTGAATAGATATAGGAGCGGCTCTTTGAATGTAGTTGCTGGATTCATTGAATTTCATGCATTATAATACTATCTTTCGGATTTCTTCTGTACTTAGACCTGTGAATTTCGCAATGTCTGCTAACGGCATACCATTCTTATGCATACCACGAATTAATTGTGCACGCTCAGCTAATTTACCTTCTTCTTTACCTTCCTCATGAGCATGAGCTATTTTAGCTTGTTCATCTAGAAGTACTTTCTCACGAGCTTCATAAGCTGTTCGGAAAGAAGAATCATGGCTCATATTTTCCCATTTATTTATTGCCTTTTGTAAAATTGGATCTTGATTCATCGCAATCTCCTCCAATGTCTGAGTTAAGTGTTCATCTTCATGGGCTGGTAACAATAACATCCAACGGACAAATGTATTTTCCCATGGATTTACTTTTTCTTCACGCCATTGTTTCACTAATTTTGGAATCTCTACAAAATGGATTTCAATATCGTCACTTAAAACCTGTTGTGTTTTCGAATTCCATAATTGTCCGATGGTGTGAAATGAGTCTTCATAAGAAAATAATATGAAATCTAATAAGTTAATGGTAATTGTTTTCCGAAGTGAACGATATGGCATACCTTCTTGCATTTGGGATGTATAGAGCTTACTCCAATAGTATAAAGAGCGTTTTACCATATCATGTGTATTTCGGAGGTCGGGTAAGTCGGAGTCCTCACGGACCCTTTCTCCCCTCAGAACCGGACTTGTCCGTTTCCAAACATCCGGCTCAAGCCTTCTTTTTATCCAAAACAGCTGGT
>NZ_JAPHWH010000021.1:0-48875 GCF_026241455.1 Bacillus sp. DHT2 | reverse complement strand
ACACCCGTTCCCATACCGAACACGGAAGTTAAGCTCTCTAGCGCCGATGGTAGTTGGGACCTTGTCCCTGTGAGAGTAGGACGTCGCCAAGCAATTAAAGCACGAGTCATTTGACTCGTGCTTTTTTATATCTTCAGGTGAAAAGATAATAAAAGTACTGTGGAAGAAAGTTTAATTTCATCATGTGTGTGACAAACACACTGCCCAAATAGGATTCATATCATACATATATAACGAAACGATGTATATTTTCCGGAAAAGTGTCAAGGAATAGAAGTAAGTATATTTTAATTTAAAATAGAGGGGAGGAATATCCTACATCGTTTTCATTTAGAGAAAAATGATTAGGATAAAGATATGAAAATAAAACATGAGGTTTGCATTGTATGTGGGAATAGGAAGGATGATGGTATACATGTACACACAAGTTTTATATGTGATGCTTGTGAACGGGACATGGTAGAAACTGAAACGAATGATCCTAAATATATATACTATTTAGAACAACTGCGAAAAATCCAAATATCATATTCATAAATAGGCGCATATGCCTATTATTTTTTTTGCCCTAATATCTCTGTATAATAGATAGAGAATGAAAAGTAAGGAAGAGATAAACATGAATCAAAATCGAATACCATTATATGAGACGTTACTCCAGTTTAAAAATAAAAAGCCTTTATCTTTACATGTTCCAGGACATAAAAATGGTTTGAATTTTCCGGAGCAGGCACAAGCAGGTTTTAGTGATGTGCTTTCTATTGATGTAACGGAATTAACAGGATTAGATGATTTGCATAGTCCGTTTGAATGTATAGATGAAGCACAGCAATTATTGGCTGATGTATATAATGTAAAAAAGAGTTATTTTTTAATTAATGGTTCTACAGTTGGAAATTTGGCAATGATTTTATCATGCTGCAAGGAGCATGATATTGTTCTTGTACAAAGGAATTGCCACAAGTCTATTATTAATGGCTTGAAGTTAGCTGGAGCGAATCCAGTATTTTTAGAGCCTTGGATTGATGAATTGTATGGCATACCAGTTGGAGTTGAGCATGAGGTCATTAAGGGAGCTATTGAACGATATCCAGAAGCAAAGGCATTGATTTTAACACATCCCAATTATTATGGTATGGGAGTTGACTTAAAGAAAAGTATTATGTGCGCACACGCACATAATATTCCTGTTTTAGTAGATGAGGCACATGGAGCTCATTTTTGTATAGGAGAACCATTTCCTAAGTCAGCATTAAAATACGGTGCTGATATAGTTGTACACTCAGCGCATAAAACATTACCCGCTATGACTATGGGGTCTTATTTACATATCAATAGTAATTTAGTGCATGAAGAAAAAGTTTCTTCTTATTTAAATATGTTACAATCTAGCAGTCCGTCTTATCCGATTATGGCTTCATTAGATGTGGCTCGCTTTACATTAGCAAATATGAAGGAGAAGGGCTGTCATAAAATTGTGGAGTTTGTGAGGCGATTTAGGGAGGAATTGCAGGGTATTCCACAAATTGCTGTTTTACAGTATCCTTTGCAGGATGAGTTAAAAGTTACGGTACAAACACGCTGTGAGCTGTCTGGATATGAATTACAATCTATATTTGAAAAGATAGGTATATACGCAGAAATGGCAGATCCATATAATGTTCTATTTATTTTACCATTACAAGTGAATGAGCAGTATATGAAGGCCATAGAAGTAATACGGTCAGCATTACGTAATTATACGGTAACAGACAAGATACCATCTATTCGGTATACTTACAGAGAGGGATTCTCTTCTTTACCATTTACTTATAAGCAATTAGGAAAGTATAAGAAAAAAATTGTACCTTTACAAGAAGCTGCGGGGATGATTGCAGCGGATATGGTTATTCCGTATCCACCGGGTATTCCATTACTGATGTATGGAGAAGAAATTACGACAGAACACATCGAACAAATTTCTTATTTAGAAGAGACGGGTGCTCGTTTTCAAGGGAATGTAAAATATATGAATGTGTATGATATAGGAAGAAAGTAGGTTTTAGGATGAAGGGATTATTTGTAACAATTGAAGGACCAGAGGGTTCAGGTAAATCGACATTAATTACAAAGTTATTACCGTACTTTGAAAAGAAAGAACAAAAAGTCATAGCAACGCGAGAACCAGGTGGTATAGCGATTTCAGAAGAGATCCGAGCAATCTTACATAACCAAGAGTATACGATGATGGAAGCACGTACGGAGGCATTATTATATGCTGCAGCACGCAGACAACATTTAGTAGAAAAAGTTATGCCAGCTTTGGAGAAAAACTATCTTGTATTATGTGATCGCTTTATTGACAGCTCTCTTGCTTATCAAGGTTATGCAAGAGGTCTCGGGATTGATAAGGTATTTGAAATTAATCGGTTTGCGACTGAAGATTGTATGCCTAATTTAACAATCTATCTAGATATTGAACCTGAAGCAGGCTTATCTCGCATCGAAAAGGATGCTAATCGTGAAGTGAATCGTTTAGATATGGAAAGTATTGATTTCCATAAGTGTGTACGTGATGGTTATTTACAGGTTGTAGATCGCTTCTTAGATCGCATAGTCGTTGTGAACGCAGATCAGCCAATAGAAAAGATTGTGGAAGAAGTTATTCAGCTTATAGAAGATAAATTGTTATAATAGAAGGAAAGTATAAAACAAGTGAGGTATGCATTATGACGAGGACGTGGGAGCAGCTTTCTGCTATACAGCCCATTGGTGTAAAGATGTTGATGAATAGTATTGCAAAAGGGCGTATATCCCACGCTTATTTGTTAGAAGGTGCAAAAGGAACTGGAAAATATGAAACGGCAATTCAAATGGCAAAAAGTTTTCTTTGTAAACAAAGAAACGGTGTAGAGCCGTGTCATACATGTACGAATTGCCGCCGGATTGATTCGGGTAACCATCCTAATTTACATATTGTAAGACCAGATGGGTTATCTATTAAAAAACAACAAATTCATGATTTACAGGAAGAGTTTTCAAAAACGGGTTTAGAGGCAAATAAAAAGGTATATATTATTGAGCATGCAGATCGAATGACAGCAAATGCTGCTAATACCTTATTAAAATTTTTAGAAGAACCAAGCAGCAATACAACAGCTATTTTACTTACTGAACAAAGTCATCAAATTTTAAATACTATTTTATCTCGTTGCCAAGTTGTGACATTTAGACCTTTGTCTACAGAATCTTTAATTGAGAGACTGCAGGGGGATGGAATTGCAGTTTCTTTATCTACCCTTGCTGCACAGCTTACGAATAGTTTTGAGGAAGCGTTATTACTGTGTAATGATGAATGGTTTGCACAAGCACGAGCTTTAGTGATAAAATTATGTGAAGCGCTCGAAAAAGATACAACCTCTCTTTTTTTTGTACAAGAAAAGTGGGGGAAACACTTTGGAGAGAAGGAACAATTACAACAAGGTTTAGATATTTTACTCCTTATTTATAGGGATTTATTATATGTTCAATTAGGAGAGGAAGATCGTCTTGTCTTTCAAGATCAAAAGGAGATGTTTCATTCTTTCTCTTACGCTCAGAAGCGCATTGTATCAGCTCTTTTTAATATATTAGAAGCAAAAAATAGAATCAACGCTAATGTAAATGCGCAGCTTGTGTTCGAACAGTTAGTGTTGCGGTTGCAGGAGGGATGACCGTTTTGTATGATGTAGTAGGTGTTCGCTTTAAGAAGGCCGGAAAAGTGTATTACTTTGACCCGAATCAATTCGATATCTCAGAAAATGAATTTGTGATCGTGGAAACTGTACGAGGTATTGAATATGGGAAAGTAGTTATTACAAAAAAGCAAGTTGATGAAAATGATGTGGTACTACCGCTAAAGAAAGTCATTCGCATTGCAAATGAAAATGATCGGACAATTGTTGAAGAGAACAAACATGCTGCAAAAGAAGCATATCAAGTTTGTCAACAAAAGGTAGGGGAACATAAACTTGATATGAAGCTTGTAGACGTAGAATATACGTTTGATCGTAATAAGATTATTTTCTATTTTACAGCGGATGGTCGTATTGACTTTCGTGAACTTGTAAAAGACTTAGCTGCAATTTTTCGGACAAGAATTGAGCTAAGACAAATTGGTGTTCGCGATGAAGCAAAAATGCTTGGTGGTATTGGTCCATGCGGCCGTATGCTTTGTTGTTCTACATTTTTAGGTGATTTTGAACCTGTATCCATTAAAATGGCAAAGGATCAAAATTTATCATTAAATCCTGCGAAAATTTCTGGCTTATGTGGCCGATTAATGTGTTGCTTAAAATATGAGAATGACGAGTATGAAGCGGCAAAAGAGCAACTTCCTGATTTAGATCAACGTATACAAACACCGCATGGTCTTGGACGCGTTATCGGATTAAATATTTTAGAAAGATTAATTCAAGTGGAATTAGTAGACAAGGAACGGATAGTAGAATATACGTTAGATGAATTAATTAATGAAGGGGTCGTTTCGAGTCAAACCACAGATTAATGAGGTGGGTGCTTGTGGAGAAAAAGGATATTTTTGCAGCGGTTTCCAGTATGGAAGAGCAAATTGGACATTTATATAAGCAGTTGGGAGAATTAAAGCAACATCTTGCAGAGTTACTTGAAGAAAACCAACATATTAAAATGGAAAATGAAAATTTGCGACGTCGTTTTGAAGAAATACAAAATAAGGAAAAACAAAAAACTCAAAAACGAAAAGAAATGAAGCCTAAAACGGATATTGGTGAAGGCTACGATAACCTAGCACGCCTATATCAAGAAGGTTTCCATATCTGTAATTTACATTATGGAAGTGTACGTAAAGAAGGGGATTGTTTATTCTGTCTGTCATTTTTAAATAAAAAATGAAATTACCTTTCCAATATATTGGAAAGGTAATTTTTTATACATGAGAGTAAAGATAAGATGAAATAGGTCTTAGTTTTACGTTCAAATAGGGTAGGTTAAGTATAAGAAAGGAAATCGTATATGCACTTATATGAAGATGAACGTTTAGATTATTTACTAGCGGAAGAAATGAAAATTATTCAAAGTCCATCTGTGTTTAATTTTTCTTTAGACGCAGTGTTACTTGCGAATTTTGCATGGGTTCCGATTCAAAAGGGAAATTTGCTTGATTTATGTACAGGAAATGCTGTTATTCCGCTTTTGTTAAGCACGAGAACGAAAGGGAATATTACAGGGGTAGAAATTCAAGAACGCTTGTATGATATGGGAGTAAGAAGCATCCAGTATAACAAGTTAGAAGAAAGAATCCAGTTAATTCATGGAGACTTAAAGGATATGCCAGAGCAGCTTGGGCGTCATCAATACGATGTTGTAACATGTAATCCGCCGTATTTTCAAACGCCAAAGGCATCTGAGAAAAACATTAACGAGCATTTAGCTATAGCTCGTCATGAAATTATGTGTACATTAGAGGATGTCGTATATGCTAGTAGTCAGCTTGTAAAGCAAGGTGGTAAGGTAGCATTTGTTCATCGTCCAGGTCGATTACTTGATATTGTAACACTAATGAGAAAGTATAAGATTGAACCAAAACGTGTGCAGTTTGTATATCCAAAGGCGGGTAAAGAAGCAAATACGCTACTAATAGAAGGAATTAAAGATGGAAATGCAGATTTGAAAATTTTGCCACCCCTTTTTGTATATGAGGAAAATAATGAGTATACAAAGGAGCTTCGTTCAATCTTATATGGAGATGAATAAACATTATTTTTATGTAGTAGAATGTTCAGATAGGAGTTATTATGCAGGGTATACAAATAATTTAGAGAAACGAATTCAAACTCATAATAGTGGGAAGGGAGCACGTTATACTCGTGCTAGGCTTCCTGTTGTTTTAAAATACGTAGAGATTCATGGAGATAAAACGACAGCGATGCAAGCTGAATATCATTTTAAACAGTTAAAGCGAAAAGAAAAAGAAGAATATATGCAAAAAGGAGAACGCTATGTGGCAGCAAAAAAGTTTTCAAGCAAATGAAAAGGGAGCCTTATATTTAGTTCCAACACCGATTGGTAATTTAGAAGATATGACGTTTCGTTCGATTCGGATATTGAAAGAGGCTGATATCATTGCTGCTGAAGATACGCGGCAGACGAAAAAGCTTTGTAACTATTTTGAAATTGAAACACCAGTTATGAGTTATCATGAGCATAATAAGGAAGTAAGTGGACAGAAAATTTTAGATAAGCTAGAAGACGGAAAAACAGTAGCTCTTGTAAGTGATGCAGGTATGCCTTGTATTTCTGATCCAGGCTACGACATTGTTGTAGAAGCTGTAGAGAAACAATATCATGTTATTCCACTTCCAGGGGCAAATGCTGCTCTTACAGCGCTAATTGCATCAGGGTTAGAAACGAGACATTTTTATTTTTACGGATTTTTGCACAGAAATAAAAAAGAACGTAAGGCGGAATTAGAAAAGCTTCGTTATGTTCCAACTACGATGATGTTCTATGAAGCGCCGCATCGGTTAGATGATACATTAATTTCTATGAAAGAAGTACTTGGAAATAGAGAAATTGTATTGTGCCGAGAACTAACGAAAAAATTTGAAGAATTTATTCGTGGTTCGGTAGAAGAAGCGATTGAATGGACAAAGCAAAATGAGGTTCGTGGTGAATTTTGTATATTAGTATCCGGGTCAAAAGAGGAAGCTGCTCCAGAGGAACAGTGGTGGGAAGCTATATCAGTATACGATCATATCGAACATTACATAAACGAGCAAGGAATGTCTTCAAAGGATGCAATTAAAAAGGCGGCCAAAGATCGAGATTTGTCGAAACGAGACGTCTATCAAATCTATCATGTTGATAAAAAATAAGCTTCTCATAATTGAGAAGCTTATTTTACTGCTTGAATATATTGTTGAAGTTCGTTTAAGATCTGTTCAGCGCCTTCTTTGCTTAAGATAATTTTACCTTCAGCTAAAGAAAGGTTACCATCAGACACTTCACCAGTTACTTGGCAAGTCATGTTAGGCTTATATTTTTTTAGGATGATTTTTTCGTCATCAACGTAAATTTCAAGAGCATCCTTTTCAGCAATACCTAATGTACGACGTAATTCAATCGGAATTACAACACGGCCTAATTCATCAACTTTACGAACGATACCAGTAGATTTCATATTCGTTATCCTCCTCATATTCTGTAAGTTTGCGAGTCTATATTTTAATTCGTCATTTTTCGACAAAATACCCTATGAACATATGATACCAATCATTTACATTTCCGTCAATTCATAAATTTTATATTTTATGAAAGAATTGTAGATTTTTATACTTCTTATATATAATAGAAAATGAAAGAATTACACAAGTACTTTACTGTATTTTTAAATTTTATCAATATTTCAGATAAATTACTGTATATTTTTTTTGAATATGAGTAATAGATGATAAAGATAATCGAGCATTAATTCGTTTTTATGCGTCAGTTTTTGATATACTGTTTATAAATACATATGAGGTCATTTGGGAGGTTCAAAACAATGACAGAGGAAAATAAGACCTTTTATATCACTACTCCAATTTATTATCCAAGCGGAAAGCTTCATATTGGACATGCTTATACAACGGTAGCAGGAGATGCAATGGCACGCTACAAGCGCATGCAAGGATATGATGTTCATTATTTAACAGGTACTGATGAGCATGGACAAAAGATTCAAAAGAAAGCAGAAGAACTACAAGTTACACCACAAGCATATGTTGATAACATTGTAGCGGGAATTAAAGAATTGTGGAAGAAAATGGACATTTCTTACGATGACTTTATTCGGACAACCGAAGATCGTCATAAAGAAGTTGTTGAAAAGATTTTTAAACAACTTGTTGATCAAGGTGATATTTATCTTGATGAATATGAAGGATGGTATTCTGTACAGGATGAAACATTCTACACAGAACATCAACTTGTTGATCCGATTATGGAAGGCGATAAAGTAGTCGGAGGAAAAAGTCCAGATAGTGGCCATGCTGTAGAACTTGTTCGCGAAGAATCTTACTTCTTTAGAATGGGTAAATATGTAGATCGACTACTACAATTTTATGAAGAAAATCCACACTTCATTCAGCCTGAATCTCGTAAAAATGAAATGATTAATAACTTCATTAAACCAGGTCTAGAAGATTTAGCAGTTTCTCGTACTTCTTTTGACTGGGGAATTCGTGTGCCAGGTAACCCCAAACACGTTGTTTACGTATGGGTAGATGCATTATCTAATTACATTACAGCACTAGGATATGGAACAGATAATGAAGAGAAATATAAAAAGTATTGGCCAGCAGATGTTCACTTAGTAGGAAAAGAAATTGTTCGTTTCCATACAATTTATTGGCCGATTATTTTAATGGCACTAGATTTACCACTGCCGAAAAAGGTATTTGCTCATGGTTGGATCTTAATGAAAGACGGAAAAATGAGTAAATCAAAAGGTAATGTAGTTGATCCAGTTACGTTAATTGATCGTTATGGATTGGATGCACTGCGTTACTATTTACTTCGTGAGGTTCCATTTGGATCAGACGGTGTATTTACGCCAGAAGGTTTTGTTGAGCGAATTAATTTTGACCTTGCAAATGACTTAGGAAACTTATTAAATCGTACAGTAGCGATGATTGATAAGTACTTTAATGGAGAAATTCCTGCTTTTAAAGAAAATGTAACTGAGTTTGATGAAACATTAGTAACGTTTGCACAGGATACATTGAAAAAAGTAGAAGAAGCAATGGAAAACATGGAGTTTTCAGTAGCATTGAGTTCTATTTGGCAACTGGTTAGCCGTACTAATAAATATATTGATGAAACACAACCTTGGGTATTAGCGAAAGATGAGAATGATCGTGATAAACTTGCGTCCGTAATGGCACACCTTGCAGAAATGCTTCGCCAAATGGGCATTATGCTTATGCCATTCTTGACAGCAACACCAAGTAAAATCTTTACACAACTTGGCCTTACTGATGAAGCTTATCAATCTTGGAATAGCCTTTCTACGATTGGTTGTATTCCAGCTAGCACGAAGGTAGTTAAAGGACAACCAATTTTCCCACGCTTAGAGGTAGAAGTTGAAGTTGAATATATCAAAGAACAAATGAAAGGTTCTGCTCCTAAAGTAGAAGAGAAAAAGGAAGAGGAACCGAAGGCAGAAGAAATTACAATTGATGATTTCTTTAAAGTTGAATTGCGTGTGGCGGAAGTAATAGAAGCAGAGCCTGTAAAAAAAGCAGACAAACTGTTAAAGATTCAACTTGATTTAGGCACAGAAAAGCGACAAGTTGTTTCTGGAATTGCTAAATTTTACACACCAGAAGAATTAAAAGGGAAAAAAGTTATTTGTGTAACAAATTTAAAACCAGTGAAATTACGTGGTGAATTATCACAAGGTATGATTTTAGCAGGCGAAGAAAACGGAGTATTGTCTTTAGCAACAATTGATCAAAATTTATCAAATGGTACAAAAATCAAGTAATCTTGACAAAATAAGAGATGTTTCACGTGTAACATTCGTGGAGCATCTTTTTTTCTTGTTAGGAATCTTTTTAAAAATTCCTTTTTTGTATTAAGATTGTACTATTGTTATTACGTTTTTAGGGAAGAGATTTTTTACTATGATAGAATTTATTTCAAATAAAAGGAGTTATTTGTTATGTTGTTTGATACACATTCACATTTAAATGCAGAGCAATTTGAAGAAGATTTACAGGAAGTTATTGCAAGAATGAAAGAAGCTAGGGTTTCGTATACAGTTGTTGTTGGTTTTGATGAGGTAACAATAAAAAAAGCAATTGAGCTCGCAGAAACGTATGACTTTATTTATGCAGCGGTTGGTTGGCATCCCGTTGATGCCATTGATATGACAGAAGGACATTTAGTTTGGTTAGAAGAGTTAGCTGCACACCCAAAAGTAGTTGCTCTTGGTGAAATGGGGTTGGACTATCATTGGGACAAGTCTCCGAAGGAAGTACAGAAAGAAGTATTTCGTAAACAAATTCAGTTAGCAAAGAAAGTGAAATTGCCTATTATTATACATAACCGTGATGCAACGCAAGATATTGTAGATATTCTAGAAGAAGAAAATGCAGCTGAAGTAGGCGGCATTATGCATTGCTTTAGTGGCAGTGTAGAGGTGGCAAAACAATGTATTGATATGAATTTTTTAATTTCATTGGGTGGGCCAGTAACTTTCAAAAATGCAAAGAAACCGAAAGAAGTTGCAATGGAAATTCCAATGGAAAAGCTGCTAATAGAAACGGATTGTCCATACTTAACGCCACATCCATTTCGTGGTAAACGAAATGAGCCAAGTTATGTGAAATTTGTTGCAGAAGAAATTGCTAACTTAAAAGGTATTTCATACGAAGAGGTTGCAAAGGTAACTACAGAAAATGCAAAAGCTTTATTTGGTGTTGAATAAGAAAGAATGGTGAATTCCATTCTTTTTCTTTTACCCTGCCACTATTGTTACCTCCCAATGAAGAGACGCCAACAATACCCAGAAGGCAATACAAGCTAGCTAACTAACGGATATATTTGTAGGGAAGAAAACAAGTGAGGTTAAAGTGTTACAATAAGAAGAGTAGGCAGAGGATTTTTTCTCCTCTGTTTTTTAAATTGTATCAGTGGGAAAATAATAATGGAAAAGTATTCGTTTTTTTGTTTTACTAAGTAGAGACGAAATCAGTGTGGAGGCAGTCATGAAAATTAAAGAGATTATCGTTGTAGAAGGTAAAGATGATACAGTTGCAATTAAGCGTGCTGTTGATGCAGATACAATTGAAACGAACGGTTCAGCAATCGGTGAACATGTCATTGAGCAAGTAAAATTGGCACAGCAAAAACGAGGCGTTATTATTTTGACGGATCCTGATTACCCGGGAGAGCGTATTCGGAAAATTATTTCTGAGAAGGTTCCGGGTTGTAAGCATGCTTTCTTACCGAAAGAAGAGGCACTTGCCAAGAGAAAAAAAGGAGTCGGAATTGAACATGCTTCCAATGAATCCATTCGCCGTGCTTTAGAAAATGTTCACGAAGAAATGGAAGCCTATACGAGCGAAATTAGTTGGAGTGACTTAGTAGATGCTGGACTAGTAGGCGGAGAACAGGCAAAAAGTCGTAGAGAAAAAATGGGTAAACTATTAAAGATTGGTTATACAAATGCGAAGCAGCTACATAAACGTTTACAAATGTTTCAAGTTTCAAAAGAAGCATTTGCGGAAGCATATAAACAAGTATTACAGGAGGAAAAGAAATGAAGGATATCGCAACACCGAATCGTACGAAAGATATTGTTGAAAAGTACGGGTTTTCATTCAAAAAGAGTTTAGGTCAAAATTTCTTAATTGATACAAACGTATTAAATCGTATTGTGGATTATGCAGAAATCGGCCCAGAGAGCGGAGCAATTGAAATTGGTCCTGGTATTGGAGCGTTAACGGAGCAGTTAGCAAAACGTGCTAAGAAAGTAGTTGCTTTTGAAATCGATCAACGACTATTACCAATTCTAGATGAAACATTAGCTCCTTACAGCAACGTAACTGTAATTAATAAAGATATTTTAAAAGCAGATGTACATGAAGTATTCGGAGAGCAGTTCGAAAAAGGGCAAGACGTAATGGTAGTAGCAAATTTACCATACTACGTTACAACACCAATTTTGTTTAAATTGCTAGAAGAACAATTACCAGTTCGTGGGTTTGTTGTTATGATGCAAAAAGAAGTGGGAGATCGCTTAGCGGCTAAACCAGGAACGAAAGACTACGGTTCTCTATCTATTGCAATTCAATATTATACGGAGGTAGAAACAGTTATGACTGTTCCGCGCACCGTATTTGTCCCACAACCAAATGTAGATTCCGCAGTTATTCGTCTTTTAAAACGTCCAAAACCAATTGTTGAAGTGAAAGATGAGAAGTTTTTCTTCGAAGTAGTACGAGCAAGCTTTGCACAACGTCGTAAAACGTTGATGAATAACTTATCAAATAATCTAAATGGTTTTCCGAAAGATAAAGAGTTATTAGATCGTATTTTAACAGAAGTAGGCATTGATCCAAAGCGAAGAGGTGAAACATTATCAATTGAAGAATTTGCAGCACTGAGTAATGCATTAGTCTCTCATAAAGTGAAACTTTAATCCCCCACCTAACTTCTTTACTTTCGCTGAATTTTGAGGTGGGGATCTTACTGGTCGCAAATAGCGGGATAAACAATAAAAGGACAGCTCAATTCGAGCTGTCCTTTTTGTCACCCTTTTCACTCTAAATTCATACGTTAAAAACAGAACATGGTTAGTGAGATGGCCTAATGAATTTGGAGGTAGGATAATGGCTGTACATGTTGGAGATTTAGTGGAACGACAGTCTTATAACCGAGACATTCTTTTTCGCATTACAGAAATAAAAGGTGAAATTGCAATATTATTTGGAGAAGAAGTCAGACTTGTGGCAGATGCACCGCTTGAAGATTTAATTAGCATTGATCAGAGAGAGTATAAGAAAAGGGAAAAGCGGGAGAAGGAAACGATGGAGCGAACATATCGCCTGTTTCAACAAGACTATGTTTTGATGAAGCAACGTCACGAGCATAATTCTACAGGAGGATATACGAGTGAAGTCAATTATTTTCAAATGCCAGGTAGGGTTTTGCATATAGATGGAGACCCATTATATTTACGGAAATGTTTAGATTTATATACAAAGATAGGTGTTCCAGTTCAAGGGGTACATTGTAAAGAAACAGAAATGCATGAAAAGGTAGTTGATTTAATCGATCATTTTCGTCCAGATATTTTGGTTATTACAGGTCATGATGCATATACAAAATCTAAAGGAGTTATGGGAGACTTAGCAGCTTATCGTCATTCTCGGCACTTTGTACAGGCCGTTCGGGAAGTACGAAAAAAATACCCTTCTTTAGATCAACTTGTTATTTTTGCAGGGGCATGTCAGTCCCATTTTGAAGCATTAATTCGAGCTGGTGCTAATTTTGCTAGTTCACCATCGCGTATTAATATTCATGCATTGGATCCAGTATATGTAGTGGGGAAGATTAGTTTTACTTCATTTATGGAACGCGTAAATGTATGGGATGTTGTTCGAAATACTATTACTGGGCAAAAAGGCCTTGGTGGTATTGAGACCCGAGGACTTTTACGAACAGGATTACCTTTTCAATATTATGAAGAGTAAGCAAGGTATATATGTACCTTGTTTTTCTTATGGGAAAAGTATCAGTTTGTTTGGTGAAAGATGTACCATAAACAAGGATTTGTAGGTGCTTGGATAAAAAAAGGTAAGAACGTACAGACTATACAATAATACTTTTACAATATAGTAATTCTTCTATCTATTCGAACGCATTAGGTTCTTGCGAAGATATTGCTTGTTATGTATAGGCAATGATTGGGATAGATATATCATGTATTTATGTATTCACTCTAAATTACAGCGAGGTGTAGCAAAGTATATGTCAAAACGTTTAGATGAAATTAAAAGTGAATTAGATCATCATCTTGGGAAGCGCCTTATGTTAAAGGCGAATAGTGGAAGAAGAAAAACAGTGGAACAATCAGGCGTACTAGCAGAAACTTATCGTTCTGTTTTTGTTGTACAGTTAGATCAACAAGAAGATACATTGCAGCGTGTTTCCTATAGCTATGCAGATGTTTTAACAGAAACGGTAGAATTAACGTTTTATGATGATCCTCAGAACGAGGTTATTTTAGGGTAATTGTCTAATTTGTTACATATATTCCCATAAATAAAAAAGACATTTTTTTGCATACTAATTATACCGTAGCAAAATAAGGAGGGACCTGCATTGAGTAGACGAAGAGGAGTCATGTCAAATCAGTTTAAAGAAGAGCTTGCAAAAGAGCTTGGATTTTATGATGTTGTTCAGAAAGAAGGATGGGGCGGAATTCGTGCGAAAGATGCTGGTAATATGGTGAAACGTGCTATTGAAATTGCACAGCAGCAATTAATGAAACAAAACCAGTAGTTGCAAAATAACTTCTATGCTACGGTGGCCGAGGAGAAATTCCTCGGCTTTTTGCACGCCAAAAGGTATCATCATTTTGCATAAGTAGTTTCATTCTGAATGCTTTTCGTTATAATTAGGGAAGTGTCATCGTCTTACTATAAATTTATGGTAAAATAAACGATAAAAGATTGAGTACATAGAGTGGGTGAATAGATTGAAGCTACTAGTGAAAGCACCAGCAAAGATTAATCTGTCGTTAGATGTACTAGGGAAAAGACAAGACGGTTATCATGAAGTGAAAATGATTATGACAACAATCGATTTAGCAGATCGTTTAGAGTTAACGGAGTTATCAGAAGACCGTATTGAAATTGTATCCCATAATCGGTATGTCCCAGACGACCAGCGTAATTTAGCTTATCAAGCAGCGAAATTATTAAAAGAGAAATTTAAGGTAAAACAAGGTGTATCTATTGCTATTGAAAAAACAATTCCAGTAGCAGCAGGATTAGCAGGTGGAAGCAGTGATGCGGCTGCTACATTACGTGGTCTTAATAAGCTATGGAATTTAGGTCTTACAATAGGTGAATTAGCGGAACTTGGAGCAGAAATTGGGTCTGACGTATCCTTTTGTGTATATGGCGGAACAGCGATTGCGACAGGAAGAGGAGAAAAGGTTGAGCATATAAAGACACCTCCTTCTTGTTGGGTTATTTTAGCGAAGCCTCATATCGGTGTATCTACTGCTGACGTATATGGAAATTTACAATTAAATCGTGTTACACATCCAGACGTAGATAAAATGGTTGAAGTTATCAATCAAGGTGACTATAAAGGAATATGCAATGCAGTTGGAAATGTATTAGAAGATGTGACATTTGCGATGCATCCTGAAGTTGCACGTATTAAAGCACAGATGAAGCGCTTTGGCGCAGATGCAGTTTTAATGAGTGGCAGTGGTCCAACTGTGTTTGGGCTTGTGCATCATGATTCGCGTATGCACCGTATTTATAATGGTTTAAAAGGATTTTGTGAACAAGTATACGCAGTCCGTCTATTAGGAGAGCGAGAAACGCTTGAATAAAGACGTATAATAAGTTATGATTTGTTTAGAATATTCGTGATTTGGGGTGAGAATGTGAAAATTAGACGGAGTACAAGACTAGTTGATATGACTTACTATTTATTGCAAAATCCTCGTCAGTTAGTTTCTCTCACTTTTTTTGCTGAACGGTATCAATCAGCTAAGTCTTCCATTAGTGAAGATTTAGTTATTATTAAGCAAACGTTTGAACAACACGGGGTCGGCACATTGCAAACGATACCAGGGGCAGCAGGAGGAGTGAAATATATTCCATATATAAGTGAAGAGGAAGCAAATCTGATCATTAATGAGCTTTGTGGCTTATTTGAGAATCCAGATCGTATTCTTCCAGGTGGATACTTATATATGACGGATCTTTTGAGTAATCCCCGCTATATCAACGGGGCAGGTCGCCTATTTGCTTCTGTATTTGCGAGGCAGCCGATTGATGCGGTTATGACGGTAGCAACAAAAGGAATTCCGCTTGCATATGCGGTAGCGAATTATTTAGATGTACCTGTGGTAATTGCAAGAAAAGATAATAAGGTAACAGAAGGACCAACAGTTAGTATTAACTATGTATCAGGTTCATCTAAGCGTATTCAAACAATGACTTTAGCAAAACGTAGTCTTCCGGAAGGTGCCAATGTTTTAATCGTTGATGATTTTATGAAGGCTGGAGGAACAATTCAAGGCATGATTAGCATGCTAGAAGAGTTTAATGCCAATGTTGTTGGAATCGGCGTATTAGTAGAATCGACAGATATTGAAGAAAGACTTATTAATAACTTTGTTTCTTTAATCCGCTTATCAGAAGTAGATATTAAAGAGAAAACAATTCAAGTGGAAAAAGGGAATTATTCACTTGTGCCATTTGACGAAGGGCTTGTAGAAGCTGAATAAAAAGGTAAAGCAGAAGCTTTATCTTTTTTTGTAAATGAAAGTGCTAGTGGGCGTTAAGTCTTTTCTTGTATTGTGAAAGTCTTACCGCCCGCTAGCACAGGGCATCCTAATTATTTTAGATAGGATGAACTGAGTTTATATGGGAAGAAAATTTTCTAAGAGTTTTTATTTAAGGAAAATAAAATAATAAAAGGGTGAGAGAATATGAAAGTAGTTCAAACAAATCAAGCACCACAAGCGATTGGTCCATATTCACAAGGGATTATCGTAAATAACATGTTTTATAGCTCAGGACAAATGCCATTAACGGTAGGTGGAGAACTTGTAACAGGTGATGTGAAAATACAAACCGAACAAGTATTTCAAAATTTACAAGCTGTGTTAGAAGAGGCAGGAGCATCATTTGATACGGTTGTAAAAACAACTGTATTTTTAAAAGATATGGATGATTTTAATGATGTAAACGAAGTATATGGAACATATTTTTCTGCACATAAACCAGCTCGTTCTTGTGTACAAGTTGCAAAATTACCGAAAGATGTTTCCGTCGAAATTGAAGTTATTGCCCTTGTAAAATGAAAATTTGTAAGCGATAACGTCCATTAATTCTTATATTCCGTTAAAATAAAAATTTTTATCTTAAAAATTTTTAAAAAATTAAAGGGAAAATAGAAAATTTGTGGAATTTATACAAACATATCGCTTATTTAGAAAAGGGTGGTGAACACAAGATGGAAGTGACTGACGTAAGATTACGCCGCGTAAACACAGAAGGCCGTATGAGAGCGATTGCCTCTATTACATTAGACCATGAGTTTGTTGTTCATGATATTCGTGTAATTGATGGCAATAATGGATTATTTGTAGCAATGCCAAGTAAACGTACTCCAGATGGGGAGTTCCGTGATATTGCGCATCCAATTAATTCTAACACACGCTCAAAAATTCAAGATGCGGTTTTAGCTGAGTATCACCGTTTAGGCGAGTTAGAAGAAGTTGAGTTTGAAGAAGCGGGAGCTTCGTAAAATTCGAATAAAAAGGGCTCTAATAAAGGAGCTCTATAATTTTGTAACAAACTCCTGTAAACCCTTACAGGGGTTTGTTTTTTAATTTGTAAATCCATTTTGATTTATTGGCACCTAAGTTCCGGCTATGAAAATAAAAGAAGATCTGAACTCGTTATCTCCTTTTGTCTTCCCTTGGCATGGAGGCAAAAAAGGCCCTGACCGCTTCTGTGCGAGGCCGGGCGCTCTCTCCCGCCTAAAAAGAACGGTTTTGTACTTATAAAGTATTTATTTTGAATAAAATTTTCCGCTAATTAAAGCCTCACTTTATTGTCCTCGTTATATGTAAACTTCTAATTTCTTTAAAATCATTCGAACTAGTATATCTTATTTCCTAAAAAAAGATATTAAAGAATAAAACATCTTATAAGAAGTATGGTAAAATTTAATAGTTATGCTGTGTTTCTTGAAATATATAATGATTTAGGATAATATCTTTAATGGATAAATAGGTTGCGATGGAGGGTCTATATGTCAAACAGATTTGCAGTGATTTTAGCTGCAGGTAAAGGCACACGTATGAAGTCCAAGCTATACAAAGTGCTTCATCCTGTATGCGGAAAACCAATGGTACAGCATGTAGTTGATCAAGTATCTCAATTAGGATTGCAGAAACTTGTAACGGTAGTTGGACATGGTGCTGAAAAAGTACAAGAACAACTAGGGAACGTAAGTGAGTTTGCATTGCAAGCAGAACAACTTGGTACAGCACATGCTGTTGATCAAGCTGCCGATGTACTTGCAAATGAAGAGGGAACAACTTTAGTTATTTGTGGTGATACGCCCCTTATAACTGCAGGAACAATGGAAGCATTGTTAAAGCATCATGAAGAAGCAGGAGCGAAAGCGACGGTGTTAACAGCGTACATAGAAGAGCCTGCTGGATATGGACGCATTGTTCGTAATGAAAGTGGTCATGTTGAAAAAATCGTTGAGCATAAAGATGCAAATGAAGTAGAGCGAGCTATTAAAGAAATTAATACAGGTACGTATTGTTTTGATAATAAGGCACTATTTGCTTCACTTTCTAAAGTTTCAAACGATAATGTTCAAGGTGAATATTACCTTCCAGATGTTATTGAGATTTTGAAAAGTGAAGGTCATATTGTATCAGCTTATCAAACAGAGCATTTCGATGAAACATTAGGTGTTAATGACAGAGTCGCTCTATCGCAAGCGGAAATTATTATGAAAAAACGTATTAACCAAAAGAACATGGTAAATGGTGTTACAATTATTGATCCAAATAACACATACATTTCTGCTGATGCAATCATTGGTAGTGATACAGTTCTTTATCCGGGAACAGTTATTGAAGGCAAAACTGTAATTGGTTCTGATTGTGAAATTGGTCCACATACAGTAGTACGTGATAGTGAAATTGGAGATCGTACGACAATTCGTCAATCTACTGTACATGACAGTAAGATTGGTATGGAAGTTTCAGTCGGCCCATTTGCACATATCCGTCCAGATTCAGTTATTGGTGACGAAGTACGCGTTGGAAACTTCGTGGAAATCAAAAAGACTGTTTTTGGTAATAGAAGTAAAGCTTCACACTTAAGTTATATCGGGGATGCACAAGTTGGAGAAGACGTGAATCTTGGTTGTGGTTCAATTACGGTGAACTATGATGGCAAGAATAAATTTAAAACAGTTATTGGAAACGGCGTATTTATTGGTTGTAATTCAAACCTTGTTGCTCCTGTAACAGTTGAAGATGGTGCTTATGTTGCGGCAGGATCTACAATTACAGAGAGTGTTCCATCAAAAGCATTATCAATTGCACGTGCACGTCAAGTTAACAAAGAAGACTATGTTGATCAATTGCTGAATAAGAAAAAATCATAATGTGGAGGGTTAATCTAGATGTCGACTCAATATCTAAATTCTAATTTGAAAGTATTCTCTTTAAACTCTAATAAGGAACTTGCTGAGCAAATTGCAAAGCATATTGGAGTAGGGTTAGGGAAATGTTCTGTTGACCGTTTTAGTGATGGAGAAGTTCAAATTAACATTGAAGAAAGTATTCGTGGTTGCGATGTATTCATTATTCAATCTACAAGCTTCCCAGTAAATGAACATATCATGGAATTACTTATTATGATTGATGCATTAAAACGTGCATCTGCAAAAACAATTAATATCGTTATTCCTTATTATGGTTATGCGCGTCAAGACCGTAAAGCGCGTTCTCGTGAACCAATTACATCGAAACTTGTAGCAAACTTACTTGAAACAGCAGGTGCAACTCGTGTAATCACTCTAGATTTACATGCTCCACAAATTCAAGGGTTCTTTGATATCCCAATCGACCACTTAATGGGTGTACCGATTCTTTCTGATTACTTTGAGACAAAAGGTCTTAAAGATATCGTAATCGTATCTCCTGACCACGGTGGTGTAACACGTGCAAGAAAAATGGCAGACCGCCTAAAAGCGCCAATTGCTATTATTGATAAACGTCGCCCACGTCCGAATGTGTCGGAAGTTATGAATATCATCGGTAACATTGAAGGTAAGACAGCAATCTTAATTGATGACATCATTGATACAGCTGGTACAATTACATTAGCAGCAAACGCTCTTGTTGAGAACGGTGCTTCTGAAGTATATGCTTGCTGTACACACCCAGTTTTATCTGGTCCAGCAATTGAGCGTATCCAAAACTCAAATATTAAAGAGTTAGTTGTAACAAACTCTATTGTATTACCGGAAGAGAAGAAAATTGATAAAGTACACGAGCTTTCTGTTGCTCCATTAATCGGAGAAGCGATCATTCGTGTTTATGAAGAAGAATCAGTGAGTGTATTATTCAATTAATTGGATAGAATGAGACGTAACCAAATTTGGTTACGTCTTTTCGTATCGTAAAAAGAAAGTAGTGGTACAAGAGTGAAATTAATAGTAGGACTTGGGAACCCGGGTAGAGAATATGAATTAACAAGGCATAATATCGGATTTATGGGAATTGATGAGCTTGCGAAACGATGGGGCATTTCTTTAAGTGAACAAAAGTTTAAAGGCATGTATGGTTCAGGTTTTGTTAATGGTGAAAAAGTAATTTTATTAAAGCCGCTTACGTATATGAATTTATCTGGAGAAAGCATTCGTCCACTTATGGATTACTATAAAATTGATGTAGAAGATTTTGTTGTCATGTATGACGATTTAGATATTCCAGTGGGTAAATTGCGTCTTCGTATGAAAGGTAGTGCAGGCGGTCATAACGGTGTGAAATCGACAATTTCTCATTTAGGAACGCAAGAGTTCCAACGTATTCGTATGGGGATTGATCGTCCAAAAAATGGCATGAAAGTTGTGGATTATGTATTGGGGCGTTTCACAGCAGAAGAGCTACCAGAGGTAAATCAATCTATTGAAAAAGCTACGGACGCATGTGAAGAGTGGTTGAAGAAACCATTTCTTCAAATTATGAATACTTTTAACGGTTAATGTTCTAAATTGGAATATTTTATAATGTTTTTATCCATACTAGTAGTAATTGTACACTTAGGAGGATAGTATGGAAGGACATTATTACTGTAGACATTGTGGTTGTAACGTAGGTTCCATTACCGCAGAAAAGGTATACAACAAAGTTTTATTTCAACTAACAGAGCAAGAACGATTGGATATGATTCATTTTCATGA
Organism: Bacillus sp. DHT2; assembly: GCF_026241455.1. Taxonomy (NCBI): domain Bacteria; kingdom Bacillati; phylum Bacillota; class Bacilli; order Caryophanales; family Bacillaceae; genus Bacillus; species Bacillus sp. DHT2. Next base: position 28,139 of record NZ_JAPHWH010000021.1, on the reverse strand, counting down.
AAATGGAAATATATATATAAAAACAATCTGTGAGTCGTGCCAAGAAACGCTCTCATCTTATCCGGAGTATTATGAGTATGAAAAATTTTTGCAATAAAATGTTGTCGCTTTGGCGTGTCCAAAGCATTTTTCTGTTTTCCTTTTCCAAAATATTTGCATAAAAATATATTAACTTGCTCTTTATGTTGAGAGGAGTTTTGAAAATGATAGGGTTATTAGAGCAATTTTATAAAAATAAAGAAATACAATCCATTATTAATGGACTAGAAGAAGGATTGAAAGAACAGCTTGTATCAGGTATGGCAACTTCTTCTCGTTCTTTATTAATGGCTGCTTTATATAAAAAAACAAAGCAGTCACAACTTGTTGTTACACACAACTTATTTCAAGCGCAAAAAGTATATGAGGATTTAGTATCACTACTTGGTGAGCGGGATGTATGGTTATATCCGGTTAATGAATTAATTGCGTCAGAAATAGGGGTTGCAAGCCCAGAACTGAAAGCGCAGCGTATTGAAGTATTAAATCGTTTAGCGATGGGCGAGCAGGGCATTATTGTTGTTCCAGTTGCTGGATTACGTAGATTTCTACCAATAAAAGAATTATGGAAGCAAAAGCAAATCGAAATTAGTCTAGGGCAAGAGATTGATTTAGATGTATTGCTTCATACATTGCATCATATTGGATATGAACGTAAGTCAATGGTAGAAGCACCTGGAGAATTTAGTTTGCGCGGGGGTATACTGGATATTTATCCGTTAACTGAAGAATTGCCGTTTCGTATAGAGCTCTTTGATACGGAAGTAGATTCTATCCGCTCATTTGATGTAGAAGAACAACGCTCTCAAGATAAAAGAGAAAGCGTGAAATTCGGTCCTGCGACAGAATTTTTATTCTCAAAAGATGAACTGAAATTAGGGGTGGAGCGTCTTGAGGAAGGTTTAATGAAGACGATGCAGAAGCTCTCTGATGATAAAATCAAGACAGCAGTACTTGAAACAGTTAGTCACGAGATAGAAATATTGAAAAACGGACAGACTATAGAGCAAATGTTTAAATATTTATCTATTTTTTACAAAGAACATGCTAGTCTAATAGACTATTTACCTGAGAATGGTGTCGTTATCTTAGATGAAATTTCGCGTATTCAAGAAACGGCATCACATCTTGAGACAGAAGAAGCAGAATGGTATACATCGCTTCTAAGTGAAGGGGCAATTATTCAAGATTTGGTGTTCTCACACCAATTTGAAGAATTTCTACACCATAAAAAGAGAAGCTTTGTATATTTAACATTATTTTTACGCCATATTGCACATACGCACCCGCAAAATATTGTTAATGTAACGTGTAAAACAATGCAGGATTTTCATGGGCAAATGCAATTGTTAAAAACAGAAATTGATAGATGGACTGAAGGGGACTTCACGACTGTTGTATTAGGAACAGATGAAGAACGCGCAAAAAAATTACAATATATTTTAAGTGATTATGATATTGAAGCAGACATTATAGAATCTACAGATATATTGCTTCCTGGTCGCCTTCAAATTGCTGTAGGTGATTTACATGCAGGATTTGAAATGCCAATGCAAAAGCTTGTTGTGATTACAGAAAAAGAGCTGTTCCATAAAAAAGTAAAAAAATCACAACGTAAGCAAAAACTATCGAATGCAGAGCGTATTAAAAGTTATTCAGAGTTAAAAGTTGACGACTATGTTGTTCATGTAAATCATGGTATCGGTAAATTTTTAGGAATTGAAACGTTAGAAATTAATGGTGTCCATAAAGATTATTTGAACATTAAATATCAAGGTAATGATAAGTTATATGTGCCAATCGAACAAATTGATCAAGTACAAAAGTATGTAGGATCAGAAGGTAAGAATCCGAAAGTTTACAAACTAGGCGGAAACGATTGGAAAAAGGTCAAAACAAAGGTGGAAAAATCTGTACAAGATATTGCAGATGACTTAATTAAATTGTATGCAGAGCGTGAGGCTTCAAAGGGATATGCGTATACGCCGGATACTGCAGAGCAGCAGGAATTTGAATCATCTTTCCCGTACCAGGAGACAGAAGATCAGTTGCGTTCTATTGAAGAAATTAAGAAAGATATGGAACGTGGGCGTCCGATGGATCGACTTCTATGTGGTGATGTTGGATATGGTAAAACGGAAGTTGCAATTCGTGCAGCGTTTAAAGCAATTATGGATGAAAAGCAAGTTGCAATTTTAGTACCGACAACGATTCTTGCACAACAACACTATGAAACGATTCGAGAACGTTTTCAAGACTACCCAATTAATATTGGATTGTTAAGTAGATTCCGTACTAGAAAACAACAAAATGAAACAATTAAAGGTTTAAAAGATGGGACAGTTGATATTGTTATTGGAACACATCGCATTTTATCTAAAGATGTAACCTATAAAGATTTAGGCTTACTAATTATCGATGAAGAACAAAGATTTGGTGTTACGCATAAAGAAAAGATTAAACAATTGAAAGCGAATGTTGATGTATTAACATTAACGGCAACGCCAATTCCGCGTACGCTCCATATGTCTATGCTCGGTGTACGAGATTTATCTGTTATTGAGACGCCACCAGAAAATCGTTTCCCGGTACAAACATATGTGGTTGAGTATAATCCAGGGTTAATTCGAGAGGCGATAGAACGGGAACTTGCAAGGGGCGGTCAAATTTATTTCTTGTATAACCGTGTTGAAGATATTGAAAGAAAAGCAGATGAAATCTCCATGTTAGTCCCAGAGGCGCGTGTGACGTATGCACATGGGAAAATGAACGAGAGTGAACTAGAGTCTGTCATGCTATCATTTTTAGATGGGCAGCATGATGTTCTTGTAAGTACAACGATTATTGAAACAGGTGTTGATATCCCTAATGTAAATACATTAATTGTATTTGATGCCGATCGTATGGGATTATCACAGCTTTATCAGCTTCGTGGGCGCGTTGGTCGTTCAAACCGTGTTGCTTATGCATACTTTGCATATAAGCGTGATAAAGTGTTGTCAGAAGTCGCTGAGAAGCGTTTACAAGCAATTAAAGAATTCACAGAACTTGGATCAGGATTTAAAATTGCAATGCGAGATTTATCCATTCGTGGTGCTGGTAACTTGTTAGGGGCTGAGCAGCATGGATTCATCGATTCTGTCGGATTTGACCTATATTCTCAAATGTTAAAAGATGCGATTGAACAGCGTCAAGGAACACAAGGAATTGAAAATACGATTGATGTTGAAATTGATTTAGAAGTGGATGCTTACTTGCCAGACGCCTATATTTCAGATAGTAAACAAAAAATTATGATGTACAAACAATTTAGAGGTGTCTCTGCGATTGAAGATATTGAGGAATTACAAGAAGAAATGATTGATCGTTTTGGAGATTATCCGCAAGAAGTTGGATATTTATTACAAATTGCAAATATTAAAGTATTAGCAACGAAAGAACAGATTGAGCTAATTAAGCAAACAAAATTTGAAGTGACGTTTTTATTCTCAGAGCAATCAAGCCAAAATATTGATGGTGGGAAATTATTTATGCTTGGTAATAGTTTTGGTCGTATGATTGGTCTTGGTATGGAAGGTTCTCGTTTGAAAATTGTTATGAAAACGAATGGATTAGAGACATCAAAATGGTTAACAATCGCCGAAAATTTATTAAAAGGTTTGTCTGACGTGAAAAAAGAAGTAATAAATGCCTAAAACAAAATAAAAAATGCAATTCGACGTGCATAGAAGAACTAATGTGTAAAATACTATGTCTAACAGTTGGTGATTTTTACATGAACAGGTAAATTCACCACTTTCATCATCAGTAGAAAGTGAGGCAGCATTAGAATGAAAGCAACTGGAATTGTACGTCGAATTGATGATTTAGGTAGGGTAGTAATTCCGAAAGAAATTCGTAGAACCCTTCGTATCCGAGAAGGAGATCCACTAGAAATTTTTGTGGATCGCGATGGAGAAGTGATTTTGAAAAAATATTCTCCAATTAGTGAATTAGGTGATTTTGCAAAAGAATATGCAGAAGCTTTATACGATAGTTTAGGACATAACGTACTCGTATGTGATCGCGATTCCATTATCGCCGTAGCGGGGGTATCTAAAAAAGAATACTTAAATAAAAGTGTTGGCGATTTAATCGAAAAAACGATGGAAGATCGAAAATCTGTTGTTATGACAGATGAAAGTGAAATTTCGATTATCGATGGTGTAACTGAAAAGGTTAGCTCTTATACAGTTGGCCCAATCGTTGCAAATGGAGATCCGATTGGAGCTGTTATCATCTTTTCAAAAGAAGCAATTATAAGTGAGGTAGAGCATAAGGCAGTAAATACTGCTGCAAGCTTTTTAGCAAAACAAATGGAACAGTAATTCTTCTTAATCATAATATTTCTTTATAAAAGGCTTTTTTCGGAAAGTAGGATTGTATTTCATTTAAAGGTAGCGTCTTGCTACCTTTTTTATTGTATAAATCTAAAAGGAATCCTGTTTTTTCTTTGTGATATAATACGAGGGATGAGAATAGGAAAAGGAGTTTTCTCGTATGGAAGCGAAGAAGTATCAAGCTTTTTGGCGCGGGGCTATTATATTAACGGTTGCAAGTTTTGTTACGAAAGTATTAAGCGCTTTTTACCGTATTCCATATCAAAATATAGCGGGGGATGTTGGTTTTTATATTTATCAACAAATTTATCCGTTTTATGGATTTTGTTTAATTTTAGCTACTTATGGTTTTCCCATCATTATTTCTAAGATGGTAGCAGAGCGTTTAGAACAAGGAAAACAGGAAGAGGCAGAGGGAATTATTTGTGTTTCTTTTTGGTTTTTATTAGGAATCGGTTGTATAGGTTTCTTTACGTTGTTTTTAGGAGCTCGCACGATTGCATCAGTCATGGGCGATGCAAATTTAGATAAACTGCTAAGAGTTATTTCATTTTCATTCTTGTTAATGCCCTTTTTATCTGTTGCACGAGGGCACTTTCAAGGGTTTAACAATATGATACCGACAGCTATATCACAAGTGATTGAACAAACGGTTCGTGTGTCAATTATTGTGTTCTTATCGTTGTTCCTCATTGCACATGAATTTGATTTATATACAGTTGGAGCAGGAGCGATGTTGGGGTCGATTGCAGGCGGGTTTATTGGTATACTCGTACTTTTATTTTATATGCGGCATAATTTTCGCTCTATTTTCTTACAAGGATGGAAGAGGATACACAATAAAAAGAAAATCATTCGAATCCTTTTTTGGCAAGGAATGGCTATTTGTGTTAGTAATTTAGTGTTAATTTTTATACAAATGGCAGATTCAGTTTCGTTTTACACATTGCTTATTCAGGCAGGAGAACCGGCGGAAATTGCAAAAGTATTAAAGGGTGTTTATGACAGAAGTATCCCGCTTATGCAGCTTGGTACAGTTGTGACGACTTCATTTTCACTTTCGCTTATTCCAATTATTACTTCAGCAAAAGAACGAGGAGATCGTCTGTTTATTCAACAAAAGGTGCAGTTAGCGATGAAGATAACTTTTGTGATTGGAGTTGCGGCAGCATTAGGATTAGCGTGTATCATTAAGCCGACAAATATTATGTTGTTTGAAAATAGTGAGGGCTCAGGTGTATTAGCTATTTTAGCTGTTTCTATTTTATTTAGTTCCTTATCCATTACAACGGCTTCTATTCTGCAAGGGCTTGGTCAAACTGTAAAGCCGGCATTGTTTGTTATATTTGGAGGGTGTCTAAAATTATTGCTCAATTATATGTTAATGCCGCAATTTGGTGTAACTGGGGCGGCAGTCGCAACGTTAATTTCGCTCATGGTTATCGCTTTGTTAAATAGTGCTTTCCTTATTCGAATTGTAGAAGAACCACTCATTCATAAACAAGGCATATTTGGAGTAACGATCAGCGGATTAGGAATGGTCGTTATATTAATGTTATTTATGCGTATTTATGAAGGGTTGGGACTAGCAAGTGATGAAGGGTATAGAGGGTTAGCTGTAATTGAAGCGTTGCTAGGCGTAGCGATTGGCGGATTGGTATATCTGTTTTTAATTACGAAGTTAAGTGTTTTTACAAAAAAAGAATTAGGGACTGTTATGAAGCAAGAGAAGGTACAAGCTTCATTGAAGAAGAGTGGATAGAGGTGAATGGTTGTGAGTAGAGTAATCACGATTTTAGGATTAGGTGCTGGTGAATTAGATCAGCTGACAATGGGTGTATACCGAAAAATAAAAGAAGCAGATCATATGTATGTGCGTACGAAAGAGCATCCTGTTATTGAAGAGTTAGAAAAGGAAGGTGTAAAGTACACGGCTTTTGATGATGTATATGAGTCGCACGATACATTTGAAATCGTGTATGAAACAATTGCGAATACGTTAATAGAACAAGCGCAAGGTGCGGATATTATATATGCTGTACCAGGTCATCCGCTTGTTGCAGAACGAACTGTTCAATTACTCTTGCAAAAAGGGGAAAAGAAGCAGATTGAGGTGCGAATTGAAGGTGGACAAAGCTTTTTGGATCCGATGTTTGCTAGTTTAAAAATAGATCCAATTGAAGGGTTCCAACTTATTGATGCAACTTCATTTGAAAGAGGTCAATTAGAATTACGTCAACACTTAATTTTTTGCCAAGTATATGATGCGTTTGTTGCATCTGAGGTTAAGTTGACATTAATGGAAATGTTGCCTGATGAGTATGAAGTATATATTGTAACAGCCGCAGGAACATCTTTTGAGCAAGTGAAAAAAGTGCCGCTCTATATGTTGGATCATGAAACAGAGTTGAACAATTTAATAAGCGTATATGTACCGCCTGTTACTGAGCGAGCTTCTTTATATCAACAATTTGATGTGCTCCGAGAAATTATTGCTGAGCTTCGTGGACCAAATGGCTGTCCATGGGATAAAAAGCAAACACATCAGTCTTTAAAGAAATATTTAATTGAAGAGGCATATGAAGTGTTAGAGGCAATTGATGAAGAAGATGATGACCACTTGATTGAAGAACTTGGTGATGTGTTGTTACAAGTTATGCTTCATGCTCAAATTGGAGAAGATGAGGGCTGGTTCTCAGTTGATGATATCATCCGAACGCTATCTGAAAAAATGGTACGTCGTCATCCACATGTGTTCGGAGATATAGATGTAGAGAGCGCGGAAGAAGTTGTTTTAAACTGGGAAGAAATTAAAAAACAAGAAAAAGGGTATGTAAGGGAGTCTGCTTTAACGGGAATTCCAAAAAGTTTACCACAATTAATGCGTGCGTATGAAATTCAGAAAAAAGCAGGAAAAGTTGGTTTTGATTGGGATGATGTACAGCCAATGATGGATAAAGCTTTTGAAGAATTGAAAGAGTTTGAGCAGGAAGTTGCAAAGATGGATAAAGAAAAAATGTTAGGTGAATTTGGGGATTTACTATTCGCCTTTGTTAATATTGCTCGCTACTATAAATTGGATCCAGAAGAGGCACTTCGTACCACAAATGAGAAATTCATGCGCCGATTTATATACATGGAAGCCAAAGTAGCTGAAATGAATAAGGAAATGCAGGAGTTAACGTTAGAGCAAATGGATGCTTTATGGGAAGAAGCGAAGCAGATAGAGAATCAATAGGGGGGAAATGAGATGCGCTTAGATAAATTTTTGAAAGTATCGCGTCTAATTAAAAGGAGAACATTAGCAAAGGAAGTAGCTGATCAAGGAAGAATTGCGATTAATGGGCAAGCCGCAAAGGCGAGCTCTGTTGTGAAAGTAGAAGATGAGCTAACAATTCGTTTTGGACAAAAGGTAGTAACTGTAAAAGTAAATGAATTAAAAGAAACAACGAAAAAAGAAGATGCAGCTAACATGTATACGGTAGTTCGTGAAGAGAAAGTGAAAGCAGAAGAAGGCTTGTTCTAAATTATTTTCTCTCCTCATACATTATTTACTAGATAGTATAAAGCTATGGGGGGATTGACGTGAATAAGGGGTACTCAGTTGCGTCTTCTAATCAACAGAATGTTTCTGTAGAGCATGATATTATTATGCGTGGTAGACGTGTAATAGATATTACTGGCGTAAAGCAAGTAGAGAGTTTTGATAGTGAAGAGTTTTTATTAGAAACTGTAATGGGTTTTTTAACAATTCGCGGTCAAAACTTACAGATGAAAAATTTAGATGTAGAAAAAGGTATTGTATCCATTAAAGGGAAAATTCATGAGATGTTGTACATTGATGAAAATCAAGGGGAGAAAGCTAAAGGATTCTTTAGTAAGTTGTTTAAATGAGTTTAACGATTCAACTGTATACAATGCTTTCTATGATTGGAATGGGTGCTTGGATTGGAGCGGCGTTAGATACATACCAACGCTTTTTACAGCGACCGCGGCGTAAGCGTTGGATTGTATTTATATATGATATACTGTTTTGGATTGTCCAAGCACTGTTTGTCTTTTACGTATTGCTGCTTGTAAATGAAGCTGAATTACGTATATATGTTTTTGTAGCTTTGTTTTGTGGTTTTGCTGCATATCAAAGCTTATTGAAAGCAGTGTATATGCGAGTATTGAATTTTCTCATTTATATTTTTGTACAAACGATACAATTTTTTATCCAAATTGTACAGCTACTTATGATAAAACCTGTTATTATTATAGCGCAGCTTATTATTGCTTTTATTTTATTTTTATTTCGTATACTATTTTCAATTGGGCATGTGTTGTGGAAGTGTACCGTATGGATATTACTTTTTGTATGGAAAGTTTTTTTCTGGCCTGTTCGATTTCTTACTTTGCTCATATGGAAACTTCTCCCTAACCGTGTTAAACTTTTTATAAAGAGATATGTGGGATTACTGCAACATACAAGGAAATTGAAGAAATATATCTTTCAAATTTGGGAGCGTATAAAAAAGAAGTTAGGGGGACCTCGGAAATGAGGGAACTGAGGCAAAGATTGATTGAAGAGCAGAATCCAAATTCTGTAAGAGAACATATAATACAAACAAATGAAAACAGGAGGCGATTATATCGCCGTTTAGCAGTTTTTCTTGTCTTTGCTTTTACAATTATTGCGAGCATTAGTGTAACGTTTTATCAACAAAATAGTTCCATTAAAGCAAAAGAAGTAAAGGTTGAAGAGATGAAAAAAGAATTGGGTTCATTAACAAAGAAAGAAAAAAAAATACAAGATGATGTTCAAAAGTTGAATGATGAAGAGTATGTTTTAAAGATTGCTAGGAGGGATTATTTCTTCTCTGGAAAAGGGGAGATAATTTTTCCTGTTTCTAAGTAGGTCGTGTCTTATTGACACTATATTTTAGGATTATATATAATAAAGTAAAATTTGACTTTTTAACCACTAAGGAGGAGCATTTTTTTTATGTCAATCGAGGTAGGCAGCAAGTTACAAGGTAAAGTAACAGGTATTACAAATTTTGGGGCTTTTGTGGAGCTGCCAGAAGGCTTAACGGGTCTTGTTCATATTAGTGAAGTTGCTGATAATTATGTGAAGGATATTAATGATCACTTAAAAGTAGGCGACCAAGTAGAAGTAAAAGTTATTAATGTTGAAAAAGATGGAAAAATCGGTCTATCTATTAAAAAAGCGAAAGAACGTGTAAAACCAGAAGGAGATCGTCCACGCAGTGAATATCAACGTGGTGGTGATCAACGTGGTGGTGATCAACAACGTTCTGGGCGTCCACAACGCAATCGTTCTTTTAACAGAGATAACCGTGGTGGCCGTGATAATGGTGGCAATCAAAAGGAAACGTTTGAGCAAAAGATGGCACGCTTTTTAAAAGACAGTGAAGATCGTCTAACTTCTTTAAAGCGTAATACAGAATCTAAACGTGGTGGCCGTGGCGCTCGTCGCGGATAAAACGAACGTTTTATTCTTAACATATAGAGAGGTGCCCGGAGTAAGTCACTCGGGGTGCTTTTTTATGTAAATGAGTATATTAAAAAAAGAATAAAAAACTTTTTGAAACATGTTGACTTTAAAGTGAATTTGATATAAGATACTAATTGTCCGTTAAATAAGACGACATGGCGGTGTAGCTCAGCTGGCTAGAGCGTACGGTTCATACCCGTGAGGTCGGGGGTTCGATCCCCTCCGCCGCTATATTTATTTTAACGGCCCGTTGGTCAAGTGGTTAAGACACCGCCCTTTCACGGCGGTAACACGGGTTCGAATCCCGTACGGGTCATCTAGAAAAGATCATGCAGATAGCATGATCTTTTTTTTTGTTAAGAAAATAAATAAGTGCAAAGCTTCTACAAAAACACCCTATATTTTTTGAATTTTCTGTTCTTTTAAGGTGCTTATTTTTAACAACTTGTATATATATAGGTTTATTTCGAATAAAAAGTCGAACGATTATGTAAGTGTGAACTGTTGTTTTGACAAAAATCCCAATAATCATCTTTTATAATGACAGTAATTAAACTATGCAGGTGGTGTTAAAAATATGCCAAAAGCAGGAAGGAATACTGTGAACACAAGTACACTGGCTATGAATGATGGACAACTCAGATCAATAACATGGACAAGCAAGTTGAAAGTGAAGTTGGAGCAAGTTTTCTTTAGATGGGGATTCGTTATTGCTGTAATCGGTTTTCTTTTAGGAAGAGCATATATATTAACGAACATTTTACCGTTTGCACTACCGTTTTTTGCTGCTGTTTATGTAATGAAGCGTGATAAGATGGCACTCGCATTTCTTGCTCTTATGGGTGGTGCGCTTTCCGTTTCACTAGATAATTTACTTTTTGCCTTTGCATCTATTTTTACTTTCTTCATTTACAATATCTTCTTTAGTCGATTTACACGTAAAATTGTTGGACTTGTACCATTTCAAGTATTTATCTCCGCATTAACCGCACATCTCGCTGTTGTTTACTTCGCGCAGCAAACCGTCACTATGTATGATTTACTTGTAAGTACTATTGAAGCAGGGCTTAGTTTTGTTTTAACAATGATTTTTCTACAAAGTGTACCGTTATTGACAGAAAGAAAGGGAAAGCAACAAGCGTTAGAAACGGAAGAAATTGTTTGTTTAATTATACTACTTGCATCTGTGTTAACGGGTACAACAGATTGGTTTATTTACGACGCTTCAGTTCAACATATTTTCACGAGATATTTAGTGTTATTATTTGCTTTTGTTGCAGGGGCAGCTACTGGTTCAACAGTAGGGGTTGTTACAGGATTGATATTGAGTTTAGCGAATGTAGGTAGCTTATCTCAACTTAGTCTATTGGCTTTTTCGGGGTTACTTGGTGGATTATTAAAAGAAGGGAAGCGTTTGGGCGTTAGTTTAGGGTTGCTAATTGGTACAAGTCTAATCACATTATACGTCGACAAACAAGTAAATATTATAACAACTTTAATAGAATCTGGAGTGGCGATAGGATTCTTTTTACTAACACCACAGGCAATTATCGATCGGCTTGCTAAATTTATGCCAGGAACACAAGAACATTCTCAGGATCAACAACAATATTTACGAAGAATGCGTGATGTGACAGCGAATAAAATTAATCAATTTGCAAACGTATTCTCTGCATTATCTAATAGCTTTTCGGTATATGGATATGTGGAGGAAGAGGATGAGGAAACAGAAGCTGATTTATTTTTAAGTACAATTACGGCAAAGACGTGTCAATCATGTTTTAAAAAGGATCAATGCTGGGTAGTGAATTTTGATAAAACATATGATTATATGAAACAAATTATGAATGAAACAGAAGAAGGGACGCTTCAGCATAACCGTAAGTTGGTTCGTGAATGGGAAAAGCACTGCGTAAGAGGAAAAAAGGTAACAGATTTAATGGCAGGAGAATTAAGTCATTTCTATGAGGGACAAAAGTTACGAAAACAAATGAAAGAGAATCGTAGAATTGTTGCAGAACAATTATTAGGTGTTTCAAAAGTAATGGAAGATTTTGCGAAAGAAATTCAGCGTGAACGGGAAAATCATCAGGTACAGGAAGAACAAATTTTACAAGCGTTTCGTGACTTTGGTGTCGAGGTGGAACATGTTGATATCTATTGTTTAGATAGAGGGAATATTGATATTGAAATGATGATTCCGGCAGCATCTAATCAACATGGGGAATGTGACAAATTAGTTGCGCCGATGCTTTCGGATGTTTTAAAAGAAAATATTATTGTTAAACATGAAGAACCTTCTGCTTATCCAAATGGTCATAGCATGATATCTTTTGGATCAGCGAAAACATTTTCTCTTGATACAGGGCTTGCTACAGCGGCAAAAGGAGGCGGATTTGTATCAGGAGATTCGTATGCGATGATGGATTTAAGTGTTGGGAAATATGCTCTTGCCATTAGTGACGGAATGGGCAACGGACAAAGGGCACATATGGAAAGTAAGGAAACAGTAAAATTGTTACAAAAAATATTGCAATCCGGTATTGATGAAGAAATTGCTATTAAGTCTATTAATTCAATTCTTTCATTGAGGACGACAGAAGAAATGTTTACGACGCTTGATTTAGCTATGGTAGATTTACGTGATGCAAGCGCTAAGTTTTTAAAAATTGGTTCAACCCCAAGTTTTGTAAAACGTGGAAATAACGTTTTACAAATAGAAGCAAGCAACTTGCCAATGGGAATCATTGAGGATGTTGAGGTGGATGTTGTTGGTGAACAATTAAAAACAGAGGACATTCTAATTATGATGAGTGATGGGATTTTTGAAGGGGCGCAGCATGTGGAAAACCATGAATTGTGGATGAAACGTAAAATTAAAGAACTACAAACCGATGATCCACAAGAAATTGCTGATATTATTATGGAAGAGGTCATTCGATCTAGTGATGGATATATCAATGATGATATGACGATTGTCGTTGCGAAGGTAAAGAAGAATATGCCAAAGTGGGCTACGATTCCAATTATGGGTAAACAAGCGCAATAGGGGAGCGGAAATCTCTTCAGTTTGGTTATGAGGTCTAGGTTGACACCTAGGCCTTTTTTTATAGGAGAAAGTAGCTGTATTATTTCTATGAAGATAGGGAAGGGATGTAAGATAAAAATGTGAATTTTGTACATCTTTTTTTTGCACAAAGTTTGTAAAAGTTGTACCATTATAGGTAAGGTAAAAAGTATGTTATTGTTTGGTTTTAACGAAAGGTGATTGCGGAGTTGAAAGATACATTTGTTGAAAAAGTAGATGAGTTTGCAAAGCAGCATGATGTATTAGAGGAACATTCGACAATTGTTGTAGGAGTTTCTGGAGGCCCTGATTCTTTAGCTCTTTTATATTATTTATTAGAGAAAAGGGAAGAGAAGAAATTGAAGATTGTAGTCGCGCATGTGGATCACATGTTTAGAGGAGATGAATCCTATGAAGACTTACAATTTGTAGAAAATCTTTGCCGGAAGATTGGGGTTATTTGCGAAACGATAAGAATTAATGTATCGCAATATCAACAGCAATATGGAATGAATGCACAGGTGGCTGCTAGGGAATGCCGATATGCATTTTTGGAAAGAATAATGAAGAAATATGATGCGCGATATGTAGCTCTTGGGCATCATGGGGATGATCAGATGGAGACGATTTTAATGCGTCTCGTCCGCGGGAGTACTCCGAAGGGTTATGCTGGAATTGCTGTGAAACGCCCTTTCCATAGTGGATATGTAATTAGGCCTTTGTTAGCGGTAACAAAGGAAGAGATTAATGCTTATTGTAAAAGGTTAGGGGTTACACCACGTATGGATCCGAGTAACGAAAAGGAAGTATATACGAGGAATCGATTACGTAAGTATGTTCTACCTTATTTAAAAGAGGAAAATCCGCATGTGCATGAGCGATTTCAAAATTTTAGTATGCTTATGCAAGAGGATGAGGCGTATTTGCAGGAATTAGCTTTTGAAAAGATGAATAAAGTAATTACAAAAAAAAGTGATAAACACATCGTCTTATCAATTCCTGCCTTTGAATCCATGTCTATGCCTTTACAAAGGAGAGGGATTCAACTAATATTAAACTATCTTTATGAATACAAGATTCCGTCTTCGCTTTCTTCTATACATATTGACAAAGTTATTGCATTTTTTAAGCGGACACACCCTTCAGGCTCGCTTGATTTTCCTGGTGGCCTAAAAATTGTTCGTACATATGAAGAATGTAGTTTCCGATTTAAGCAAGAAATTGTTTTCCCTTTTTCACAAGTTTTATCAGTACCGGGTGCTGTTACCTTAGCAAACGGTGATGAACTTGTAGCAGAAGTAAATGAGGAATTACCAAGTAACATGAATGAAACAGTATTTGTTGCTAAGTATAATGATATATCATATCCTCTTCTTATCCGCTCTAGAGAAAATGGAGATCGCATGTCAATAAAAGGTATGAGTGGTACGAAAAAGATAAAAGCTATTTTTATTGAGGAAAAAGTACCAAAAGAAAAGAGAGAAGAGTGGCCGATTGTTTGTGATGCAAGCGGGAACATTATTTGGGTTCCGTTGTTGAAACAATCTGCAGTTGCTATTTCACATGGAACAGCAGATAAGGATAAATATATGATTATTCACTACAAAAGCAAGGAGTCTTCCAGGAGGATAATGAAATGATGAATCAAGATATCGAAAAAGTATTAATTTCCGAAGAACAAATACAAGAAAAGGTGCATGAGCTAGGTGCAATTATTGCAGAGGATTACAAAAATACAGTACCTCTTGCAATCGGTGTATTAAAGGGTGCAATGCCATTTATGGCAGATTTATTGAAAAGAACAGATACATATCTTGAAATGGATTTTATGGCTGTTTCTAGCTACGGTCATTCTACAGTTTCAACTGGTGAAGTGAAAATTTTAAAAGACCTTGATACTTCTGTAGAAGGTCGCGATATTTTAATCGTTGAAGATATTATTGATAGCGGCCTTACATTAAGTTACTTAGTGGACCTATTCAAATATCGTAAGGCGAAATCTGTAAAGATTGTTACGCTACTAGATAAGCCAACTGGTCGCAAAGTCGATCTGAAAGCAGATTATGTTGGATTTACTGTTCCTCATGAATTTGTTGTAGGATATGGCTTAGATTATAAGGAGCAATATCGTAATCTTCCTTATGTTGGAGTATTGAAACCAAGCGTTTACTCAAATTAATTAAATACAGGCGTTAAAATTGGATAGGAAAGTTTTTCTATGTTACGATTTACTATAGTGTTTATGCCGTGAGAGGAGGTTAGGAATGAATCGTATCTTCCGTAATACCATCTTTTATTTACTGATATTCTTAGTAGTGATTGGAATCGTGAGCTATTTTAATGGTTCAACACAAAAAACAACATCAGTTAGCTACGATAAATTCATTACTAAACTTGAAAAAGGTGAAGTGCGTAATGTGCAGCTTCAACCAAAAAATGGTGTGTTTGAGGTAAAAGGACAATTTAGCAATGCTAGTCAGGAAGAACAATTTGTTACTTATGCACCAAATACTGAAGAATTACAAAAGAAAATTAATGACAAAGCGCAAGGTGCTGAAGTGAAGTATCAACCAGCAGAGGAAACGAGTGCTTGGGTGACATTCTTTACTTCTATCATTCCGTTTGTGATTATCTTCATCTTATTCTTCTTCTTACTAAACCAAGCTCAGGGCGGCGGAAGCCGTGTTATGAATTTCGGGAAAAGTAAGGCGAAGTTATACAATGATGAAAAGAAAAAAGTGCGCTTCAGAGATGTAGCTGGAGCAGACGAAGAGAAACAAGAACTTGTTGAGGTAGTAGAATTCTTAAAAGATCCTCGCAAGTTTGCTGAAGTTGGTGCCCGTATTCCTAAGGGTGTTCTGCTAGTTGGACCTCCAGGTACAGGTAAAACATTGCTTGCACGTGCTGTTGCAGGTGAGGCTGGCGTTCCTTTCTTCTCTATTAGTGGTTCTGATTTCGTAGAGATGTTCGTTGGTGTCGGTGCTTCCCGTGTACGTGATTTGTTTGAAAATGCGAAGAAAAATGCTCCTTGTATCATCTTTATCGATGAGATTGATGCAGTAGGTCGTCAACGTGGGGCAGGTCTTGGTGGTGGTCACGATGAACGTGAACAAACGCTAAACCAACTTCTTGTTGAAATGGATGGATTCGGTGCAAACGAAGGGATTATTATCATCGCTGCAACAAACCGTCCTGATATTCTTGACCCAGCGTTATTACGTCCAGGACGTTTTGACCGTCAAATCACAGTGGATCGTCCAGATGTAAATGGACGTGAAGCGGTACTAAAAGTACATGCTCGTAACAAACCACTTGATGATGATATTAACTTAAGAGCAATTGCGACTCGCACACCAGGATTCTCTGGTGCAGATCTTGAGAACTTATTAAACGAAGCTGCATTAGTAGCTGCGCGTCAAGATAAAAAGAAAATTGACATGTCTGATATCGATGAAGCGACGGATCGTGTTATTGCAGGTCCTGCGAAGAAAAGTCGTGTTATTTCTGAAAAAGAACGTAATATTGTCGCATTCCATGAAGCGGGCCATACTGTAATTGGTGTCGTGCTTGATGAGGCGGATATCGTTCATAAAGTAACAATTGTTCCTCGCGGTCAAGCTGGTGGGTATGCGGTAATGCTTCCAAAAGAAGATCGTTACTTCATGACAAAACCAGAATTACTTGATAAAATCACTGGTTTACTTGGTGGCCGAGTGGCTGAGGAAATTGTATTTGGTGAAGTAAGTACAGGAGCTCATAACGACTTCCAACGTGCGACTGGCATTGCAAGACGTATGGTAACGGAATTTGGTATGAGTGATAAGCTTGGACCGATGCAGTTTGGAAGCTCACAAGGTGGTCAGGTGTTCTTAGGAAGAGATTTCCATTCAGAACAAAACTACAGTGATGCAATTGCACATGACATCGATGTAGAAATGCAAACGATTATGAAAGAATGTTATGCTCGTGCAAAACAAATTCTTACTGAAAAACGTGATAAGCTTGATATTATCGCAAAAACGTTACTTGAAGTGGAGACGTTAGATGCAGAGCAAATTAATCATTTATATGATTATGGAGTTTTACCTGAGCGTAAAAAGTCCTCTGAAGATGTGAAAGTGAATATCACAATGAAAAAAGATGACGAGAACGCAGAAGATAAATAAGAAATGAAGGAGTGACAATAGTCACTCCTTTTTTTATGCTGAGAAAATTGTGTACTTGTATATAAATTTGAAGCTTCTTTGCTTTAAAAATTGAAATAGTGAACGATCTTTTTGTAAAATGGTGAAGATGGAAAAACTGATTATATAGGTATGTATGATATGATGGCATTATCAGTTTTGTACATACTGCACAAATATAGATTAAATAAGATAAGTGGTGAGAATATGATTTTTGTATTGGATGTAGGAAATACAAATGCGGTGCTTGGTGTATTTGAAGATGGGAAACTTCGTCAGCATTGGCGCATGGAGACTGATCGTCATAAAACAGAAGATGAATATGGTATGTTAGTGAAACAGTTACTTGAACATGAAGGCCTTTCTTTTCAAGATGTGAAAGGAATTATTGTTTCTTCGGTTGTACCACCAATTATGTTTGCCTTAGAGCGTATGTGTGAGAAATATTTCAAAATTAAACCACTTGTAGTGGGACCAGGAATAAAAACAGGTTTAAATATTAAATATGAAAATCCGCGTGAGGTTGGAGCGGATCGTATTGTAAATGCTGTAGCTGGTATCCAATTATACGGAAGCCCGCTTATTATTGTCGATTTTGGAACAGCTACTACATATTGTTATATTAACGAAAATAAGCATTATATGGGCGGGGTAATTACACCAGGTATTATGATTTCGGCAGAAGCTTTATACAGTAGAGCGGCTAAACTTCCTCGTATTGAAATTACAAAACCAAGTAGTATTGTTGGGAAAAATACAGTAAGTGCAATGCAAGCTGGCATTCTTTATGGGTATGTTGGACAAGTGGAAGGTATTGTGAAGCGTATGAAAGAAGAAGCTAAACAAGAACCGAAAGTTATTGCAACTGGAGGATTAGCAAAATTAATTGCAGAAGAATCTAATGTAATTGATGTTGTAGATCCGTTTTTAACATTAAAAGGCTTGCATATGCTATATGAACGTAATGCAAATTTACAACATGAGAAGGGTGAATAAATAAGTATGAAAGATTATTTAGTAAAAGCGTTAGCGTTTGATGGAGAAGTTCGTGCGTATAGTGTACGTACAACAAATATGGTAAGTGAGGCGCAAAGACGTCATGATACATGGAGAACCGCTTCAGCGGCACTTGGGCGTTCGTTAACAGCTGGTGCAATGATGGGGGCTATGTTAAAAGGTGATCAGAAGCTGACGATTAAGGTGGAAGGAAATGGCCCACTTGGCCCAATCTTAGTGGATGCTCATGCGAATGGAGATGTACGTGGATATGTAACGAATCCCCACGTTGATTTTGAAGCAACAGAGCAAGGGAAATTGCGTGTATATCAAGCAGTAGGTACAGAAGGGTTTCTAACAGTAATTAAAGATATCGGTATGCGTGAACCGTTTATCGGGCAATCTCCAATTGTTTCGGGAGAATTAGGGGAAGATTTCACGTATTATTTTGCTGTTTCTGAGCAAACACCTTCTTCTGTTGGTATTGGTGTCCTTGTAAATGGGGATGATAGCATACTTGCTGCAGGTGGATTTATCCTGCAAATTATGCCAGGAGCACAGGAAGAGACAATCTCCTTTATTGAAGAGCGTCTGCAAAAAATCCCACCTGTTTCAAAATTAATTGAACAAGGGCTTTCGCCAGAGGAATTATTATACGAAGTACTAGGAAAAGAAAAAGTGAAGGTATTAGAAACAATGGACGTTCAATTTAATTGTACATGTTCTCGTGAGCGTATTGAGAGTGTATTAATTAGTCTCGGTAAAAAAGAATTAGAACAAGTTCGTGAGGAAGAAGATGAAACGGAAGTGCATTGTCATTTCTGTAATGAGCGATATAATTTCTCTAAAGAAGATATTACAAACTTGATTGAAAGCTTGTAAACAGAAAGATTTTCTAGCAATTGTAAATCATCTAAATAAATTGACAAGTAAGAAAAAATCTGTCAAAATTTAAATGTATATAAAACCAATAAAAATACTCGGTGTTAGGAGTGACAGGAATGCGAGTGGCACAATCAGTTTCAGAATTAATCGGGAAAACGCCGATCGTTAAGTTGAACCGCATCGTAGAGCAAGACAGTGCAGACATTTACTTAAAATTAGAATTCATGAACCCTGGAAGTAGCGTAAAAGATCGTATTGCATTATCTATGATCGAAGCTGCTGAAAAAAAGGGATTATTACAAGAAGGCGATACAATTATTGAACCAACGAGTGGTAACACAGGAATTGGCTTAGCGATGGTAGCGGCTGCAAAGGGCTATAAGGCAATTTTAGTAATGCCGGAGACAATGAGTATTGAACGTCGTAACTTATTACGTGCTTATGGAGCTGAATTAGTATTAACTCCGGGTCCAGAAGGAATGGGCGGCGCAATTCGTAAGGCAACTGAATTAGCGAAAGAGCATGGTTACTTTATACCACAACAATTCCAAAACCCGGCGAATCCAGAAATTCACCGTTTGACGACAGGGCCAGAAATTGTTGAACAAATGGGTAATGAATTAGATGCATTTATCGCTGGTATCGGTACTGGTGGAACAATTACGGGTGCTGGTGAAGTGTTAAAAGAAATATATAAAGATATTAGAATTTACGCAGTAGAACCTGCAGATTCTCCAGTGTTATCTGGTGGGAAACCAGGTCCGCATAAGATTCAAGGTATTGGGGCTGGATTCATTCCTGAAACATTGGATGTAGAAGTATATGATGAAATTATTCAAGTGAAGACAGAACAGGCATTTGAATATGCGAGAAGAGTGGCTCGTGAAGAGGGGATTTTAGTTGGTATTTCTTCAGGTGCTGTCATTTATGCCGCGACAGAAGTTGCGAAAAAACTTGGTAAAGGGAAAAAGGTTCTTGTAATTATTCCAAGTAATGGTGAACGTTATTTAAGTACACCGCTTTATCAATTTGAATCATAATTAGTATGGCCAGAAAAAGTATTCCTGAAAAGGAATGCTTTTTCTTTTTTCGTTTGAAAATAGTGAATGACTAGAAAACTTCATGTAAAATAAGTAGTAGTAAAGTTAAAATATTTTCACTAGCTCTCAGGGACGATTGTTTCATATTAACCATCTGTAATTTGGGGTGATTAGTCTAAGGGAGTGGGATAAAAGAAGACGGGGTGTTGGTATGCAGCGAAGAAAATCTTTAGCGCTTTCTGTTCCATATCATTTAGATTTTTTTAAGCAATATAAGTCTCTTTCTCAGAATAAGAATCAACATATTTTGTTAGAAAGTGGACGTGGGGGTCGTTATAGTATTGCGGGGCTCGATCCGGTAGCGGTGATTCGGGGGAAAGATGAAACGTTACATATAAGTGAAAGCGGTAAGGAAACAATAGAGAAAGGCGATCCGTTAGATTTAATGCAAAGGTATATGGAACGATGGAGAACGAATCATAATCCAGACTATCCGCCATTTCAAGGTGGTGCAATCGGATATTTTAGTTATGACTGTATCCGTTATATTGAAAAACTTCCTTCCCTTGCGGAGGATGATGTGGATATACCTGACATATTCTTTTTATTATTTGATGACGTGTTTGTGTATGATCAACAAGAGAAAGTGTTGTGGATTATTACGCATTATATAGATGAACGTGAGGAAGCGGAAAGTCGTTTAAATGAATGGAAGAGCCTTTGGATGAAGGAAGTTCCTGAAGTTAAATTGCCATTTGAATTTCCTGAACATAGAAATGAAGCGGTAGCTTTTACAGAAGAAGGATTTATGAAAGCTGTTCAGCGTATTCAAGAATATATTGGGGCTGGAGATGTGTTTCAAGTGAATTTGTCTACAAGACAAGAGAAAACATTACAAACACACCCACTGGAGATTTATACGAGTCTTCGTGAAATTAATCCATCACCATATATGGGATATTTAGAGCTTGGAGATTTTCAAATTGTTAGCGGTTCACCTGAATTGTTAATTAAAAAGCAAGGGAATGAAGTGAGTACCCGTCCGATTGCTGGTACACGTTCTCGTGGGAAAAATGAACAAGAAGATGAGAGCTTAGCGAAAGAGTTAATTGAAAATGAAAAGGAACGTGCAGAACACGTCATGCTTGTGGATTTAGAGCGTAATGATTTAGGGCGAGTTTGTAAGTATGGAACTGTAGAAGTAGATGAATTTATGGTTATCGAAAAATATTCGCATGTTATGCATATCGTTTCAAACGTTCGTGGTGAGGTCGGACGAGATAAGGATGCTTTCGATTTAGTGCGAGCTGTATTTCCAGGTGGAACGATTACGGGTGCACCCAAAATACGTACGATGGAAATTATAGAAGAATTAGAACCTGTTCGCCGTGGGATTTATACAGGTTCAATTGGATGGATTGGTTACTCAGGAGATATGGAATTAAATATTGTGATTCGGACGCTTCTTGCAAAAGATGGTCAAGCGTATGTGCAGGCTGGAGCGGGAATTGTAATTGACTCAAATCCGAAAAATGAATATAAAGAGTCGTTAAAAAAGGCAATCGCCCTGTGGCGTGCGAAAGAAAGTAGCGAAGAAACGGTTAGGTGAGAGAAATGATATTGATGATTGATAATTATGATTCTTTTACATTTAATTTAGTGCAATTTCTTGGAGAACTTGGACAAGAGCTTATCGTCAAGCGCAATGATGAAATTACAATTTCAGATATTGAACAAATGAAACCTGACCTTCTTATGATTTCACCAGGTCCTTGTAGTCCGAATGAAGCTGGTATAAGTATGGATGTCATTAAATATTTTGCAGGAAAGATTCCTATTTTTGGTGTGTGTCTAGGTCATCAATCGATTGCACAGGTTTTCGGAGGCGATGTTGTTCGTGCGGATCGTTTAATGCATGGAAAAACTTCTCTTATGTATCATGATGGAAAAATGATTTTTGCAGACATTCCAAATCCATTTACAGCAACGCGTTATCATTCTCTTATTGTAAAAAAAGAAACATTGCCAGAATGTTTAGAAGTGACATCTTGGACAGAAGAGGGAGAGATTATGGCGCTTCGTCATAAAACATTGCCAATTGAAGGAGTGCAGTTTCATCCAGAATCCATTATGACTTCACATGGGAAAGAATTGCTGCAGAACTTTATTCGGCATCATAGTCCAAGTATATCATCATGTTAATTTATGTGAATGGCACGTATGTGGAAGCGGATGAAGCGAAAATCTCTCCATATGATCATGGGTATTTATATGGGTTAGGTGTTTTTGAGACGTTTCGTATTTATAATGGTCATCCGTTTTTATTAGATGACCACTATGAACGTTTAATGGATGCTCTTTCTACGTTGCAAATCAAATGGACGATGACGAAAGATGATGTGCTGTGCATTTTACAGGAGTTACTTGTAAGGAATAGGATAGACCATGCGTATGTGCGCTTTAATGTATCGGCTGGTATAGATGAAATAGGTTTACAAACAGAGGTTTATGAAGAGCCCTCTGTTATTGTGTTTATAAAGCCTTTGGTGGTCCCTGGTGTAGTGATGGAAAAGGAAGGCGTTATTTTGAAGCAAATACGAAATACGCCGGAAGGAGCATTTCGTTTAAAGTCCCATCATTATTTAAATAACATTTTAGGAAAACGTGAAATTGGAAATGTTGTGAACAAAGAAGGGATCTTTTTTACTGAAGCAGGCCACGTAGCGGAGGGGATTGTTTCGAATCTCTTTTTTGTAAAGGAGGGTATCTTATATACACCTTCACTTGAAACTGGGATTTTAAATGGAATCACTCGTGCGTTTATTATAAGGATTGCTGAAATATTAGATGTACATGTGGAAGAAGGCTTCTTTACACAAAAGGAGTTACTTTCCGCTGATGAGGTGTTTGTAACGAATTCTATTCAAGAAATTGTCCCGCTTAATCAGATTGGAGAATTTAATTTCCCTGGTAAAGAAGGAAAGGTTACAAAGTCTCTAATGTATGTATATGAAATGCATAGAGAAAATCTTTGGAGCCGAAATGAACTGCGAAGAGGAGATGTGTAGTGTGAAGTGGAATTATGATTTGCGCTGCGGCGAATATACATTGGATTTAAATACAAAGACATTAATCATGGGGATTTTAAATGTTACACCAGATTCATTCTCAGATGGTGGAAACTACGATGAGATGAACGCAGCTGTAAGTCATGCGAGAGAAATGGTGAGTAATGGAGCTGATATTATTGATATCGGTGGAGAATCAACTCGTCCTGGTTTCGCGAAAGTTTCGGTGGAAGAAGAGTTAGGGCGCGTAATCCCGATGATTCAAGCGGTTTCGAAAGAAGTGAAAGTGCCTATTTCTATTGATACGTATAAAGCTGAAGTAGCCAAGCAAGCAATTGAAGCGGGTGCTCATATTATTAATGATATCTGGGGAGCGAAGGCAGAACCGAAAATTGCAGAAGTTGCGGCACATTATAATGTGCCGATAATTTTAATGCATAATCGTGATAACACAAATTACCGTAATCTTATTGCGGATATGATTGCGGATCTATATGAGAGTGTTAAAATTGCAAAAGGTGCAGGTGTACCTGATGAGAATATCGTTTTAGATCCGGGTATCGGTTTCGCGAAGACGCCAGAACAAAATTTAGAAGCCATGCGCAATCTAGAAAAATTACATGTGTTAGGGTATCCAGTCCTTCTTGCAACTTCGAGAAAATCGTTTATCGGTCATGTTTTAGATTTGCCGGTAGAGGAACGTGTAGAAGGCACAGGAGCATCGATTTGTCTTGGTATTGATAAAGGCTGTGAAATGATTCGTGTTCATGATGTGAAGGAAATGGCACGTATGGCAAAGATGATGGATGCAATGATTGGCAAGGGGGTAAAATGATTGGATAAAATTTATATTCATGATATGGAGTTTTATGGCTATCATGGCGTATTTCCAGAAGAGAATAAATTGGGGCAAAGGTTTAAAGTGGATTTAACAGTGGAACTGGATTTAAAACAAGCGGGCGAAAGTGATAACTTAGAGCATTCGGTAAACTACGGGGAGCTCTTTGAACTTTGTAGACAAGTGGTAGAAGATCGAACATATAAGCTTGTAGAAAGTATTGCGGAAAATATAGCGGCGAATATATTGAATCAGTACGTAAGTATTTTGCGATGTACAGTAAAGGTTGTTAAACCGGATCCACCAATACCAGGGCACTATCGTGCTGTGGCGGTAGAAATTACGAGAGGCCGACCATGAAAAATGTAGTATATGTTGCGTTAGGATCAAATATTGGTGATCGTTATGTTTATTTATTGCAAGTGATTGAGCTGTTAAATAAAAATCCTCATATTCAAGTGGAGGATGTCTCTTCTGTATATGAAACAGATCCAGTGGGATATACAGATCAAAATCGTTTTTTAAATTTAGTTATAAAAATTTCTACCAATTTACTGCCGCAAGAATTGTTGAAAGTAACGCAAAAGGTTGAGATAGAATTAGGAAGAAAAAGGGAAATCAGATGGGGCCCGCGAACCATTGACATTGACATTTTGCTCTATAATCAAGAAAATATTGAAGCAGAGAATCTTATTGTGCCGCATCCGCGGATGTTCGAAAGAGCTTTTGTTATCGTTCCGTTGTTAGAGATCAATCAAGATATAAAACAAAACATTTCACGTTCGCAAGTAGATGAAATGAAAAGGCGAGAGGGAGTAACGGTATGGAAGCAGAAAAATGGGGAAGACGCATTCGTGCTTTTCGGAAGTTGAAAGGTTATACGCAAGAAGGTTTTGCAAAGGAATTAGGGGTATCTGTATCTGTTTTAGGAGAAGTAGAGAGAGGGAATAGAACCCCTTCTCAAGATTTTGTAGTAGAAGTTGCTAAGACATTAAATATTTCAATAGATGAATTAATGCCAAAGTGAGGGTAAAGAAAGGAGACAGTAGAGTGTTAAAGATTGCAAACATTGAGATGAAGAATCCAGTTGTACTAGCACCGATGGCGGGAGTGTGTAACTCTGCATTCCGTTTAACAGTAAAAGAGTTTGGTGCAGGTTTAGTATGTGCTGAAATGGTAAGTGATAAGGCGATTTTATTTAATAACCAAAAAACATTAGATATGTTATATATCGATGAGAGAGAGAAGCCGCTAAGTTTACAAATTTTTGGCGGTGAGAAAGAAACGCTTGTTGGTGCTGCGAAATATGTAGATAAAAACACAACGGCGGATATTATCGATATCAATATGGGTTGCCCAGTTCCGAAAATTACGAAGTGTGATGCTGGTGCAAAGTGGTTATTAGATCCAGATAAAGTATATGAAATGGTAGCGGCCGTTGTAGATGCTGTTGAAAAACCAGTTACAGTTAAAATGCGTATTGGCTGGGATGAAGACCACATTTTCGCAATTGAAAATGCTAGAGCTGTGGAACGTGCAGGCGGTCAAGCGGTAGCGGTTCATGGACGTACACGTGTTCAAATGTATGAAGGGAAAGCGGATTGGGATATTATTAAACAGGTAAAACAATCTGTAAATATTCCTGTTATTGGAAATGGTGACGTAGAAACTCCTCAAGATGCGAAACGTATGCTTGATGAAGTAGGGGTAGATGGCGTTATGATTGGACGTGCAGCTCTTGGGGATCCATGGATGATTTATCGTACGGTAAAATATTTAGAAACAGGGGAATTAATGCCGGAACCAACAGTGCGTGAGAAAATGGATGTATGTATGTTGCACTTAGATCGTCTTATTGACTTAAAGAATGAAGATATTGCAGTAAGAGAGATGAGAAAGCATGCAGCCTGGTATTTAAAAGGTGTTCGTGGTAATGCGAGAGTACGTAATGCAATTAATACTTGTGATACTCGTGAAGATCTTGCCTCTTTATTAGGTGCATTTGTAGAAGAAGTAGAAGCAAAACAACAAACAATTCACGTTGGTTAAAAGGAGGAAAGAGAGAACGTTTGACATTCCTTCTCTCACTACCTATAATTACGTGAAAGAAAGAAGAACTGCCAGTATGCTACTGGCAGTTTTTCTAGTTGAGTAGAAAATGATATACTGTATATATTGTAAAATTTAATAGAGCTGGAGTGATATCAATACCATGGATAACATGAACCACGAAGAATTAAATGACCAATTGCTTGTTCGTCGTGAGAAGTTACATAACTTACGTGAACAAGGGATCGATCCGTTTGGTAAACGTTTTGAACGTACGAATTCAACGGAAGAATTATTAAACTTGTATGGAGAGTTCTCTAAAGAAGAATTAGAAGAGAAAGGAATCTCTGTTTCTATTGCTGGCCGTATTATGACGAAGCGCGGTAAAGGGAAAGCAGGTTTTGCACATATCCAAGATTTACACGGACAAGTTCAAATCTATGTTCGTAAAGATGCTGTTGGAGATGAGCAATATGAATTATTTAATACAGCTGACTTAGGTGATTTAGTAGGAATTGAAGGGAAAGTTTTCAAAACGAACGTAGGTGAGCTTTCAGTGAAAGCAACAGGATTTACGTTATTAACGAAAGCTCTTCGTCCACTTCCAGATAAATACCATGGATTGAAAGATGTTGAACAACGTTACCGTCAACGTTACCTAGATTTAATTACGAGCATGGAGAGTCGTGAAACATTTGTTACTCGTAGTAAAATCATTCGTGAAATGAGAAGATACTTAGATGATAATGGCTACCTTGAAGTGGAAACACCAATGATGCACGCGATTGCGGGTGGTGCTTCTGCTCGTCCATTCATTACGCATCATAATGCGTTAGATATGGAATTATATATGCGTATTGCAATTGAGTTACACTTAAAACGCCTTATTGTAGGTGGCTTAGAGAAGGTATACGAAATCGGCCGTGTATTCCGTAATGAAGGTGTGTCAACGCGTCATAATCCTGAATTTACAATGATCGAATTATATGAAGCATATGCTGACTATAAAGATATTATGAAACTAACAGAAAACATGATTGCTCATATCGCAAAACAAGTACTAGGTACAACAACAATCCAGTACGGTGAGCAAGAAATTAATTTAGAGCCAGAATGGACACGTCTCCACATGGTAGATGCAATTAAACAATATTCTGGAGCAGATTTCTGGAGCCCGATGAGCGTGGAAGAAGCACGTGCATTGGCGAAAGAACATGGTGTGGAAATTAAAGATACAATGGAAGTTGGTCATATTATCAATGAATTCTTCGAACAAAAAGTAGAAGAAAAGTTAATTCAACCTACATTTATCTATGGACACCCAGTGGAAATTTCTCCGCTTGCGAAAAAGAATGATGAAGATCCACGCTTTACAGATCGTTTCGAGTTATTCATTGTTGCTCGTGAGCATGCGAATGCGTTTACGGAATTAAATGATCCAATCGATCAAAAAGAACGTTTTGAAGCGCAATTAAAAGAGCGTGAGCAAGGTAATGATGAAGCGCATATGATGGACGATGATTATATTGAAGCACTTGAGTACGGTATGCCTCCTACAGGTGGACTTGGAATTGGTATTGATCGTCTTGTTATGCTATTAACAAATGCGCCATCTATTCGCGACGTGCTGTTATTCCCAGCGATGCGTCATAAGTAAGACTAATCTAAGCTTTGGAGATTTCTCCAAAGCTTTTCTTTTTGTCATATAATGAAGTTAAAATGATTCATTTACTATATAGAAGAAAGGTGTCTTTATGTAGGGGGATTGATACTGTTTTTATACTTTTTGATTAGGTTAAAAATTTTATTAAAAAAACTATTGCATTTTAATAAATGAACTGGTATATTTATATTCGTTGTCACGAAAGACAACAAAGAAAACAAACGAAAACAACTTTTAAGATAAAAAAAGTTGTTGACGAAAATATAACAAAATGTTATATTGATAAAGTCGCTTCGGCGGCAATGAGTTCTTTGAAAACTGAACGAAACAAACAACGTGAAACGTCAATTTTTATTTTAGATGCTAGACAAACTAACTTTATTGGAGAGTTTGATCCTGGCTCAGGATGAACGCTGGCGGCGTGCCTAATA